>NZ_JABKBZ010000190.1:0-1854 GCF_013166635.1 Lentimicrobium sp. S6
TGAGTGGCACAACTTGCTCCGGTACGAGTGGCACAACTTGCTCCGGTATGAGTGGCACAACTTGCTCCGGTTTGAGTGGCACAGTTACATCGGTATAGGTGGCACAACATGAGTCAGCCTATCCACTAATTTTATGGTCAAAAATATCACCATTAACAACTGAATTTCAGATAGTTAAAAACCGAACTCAGGTTCTAAGGTTTGCTAGAAAAAAATTGAAAAAAAAATAACTACACAAGAGCTGTGGAGATATCATTGCCCAAATTGATTCCACAATATAAAAGGTAGGCTTTACGGCTTCGTTGCCGGTTTACGTTCAACACACAGCACATATTCAGCCCCTCTTGGCCATAAGTAAATGCTTAGCTCCACGGCTTAGGGCTGAAAACGATGCTTAATTGTTAGGCACTGCTTTTATTATTTTTTTAATTGCGACAATTACTTTTTCGTTTGAGGTTGCAATATTCATTCTCATAAATAATGCACCTTCACGTCCGAACCAATGTCCAGCATTAAGTCCGATTCCAGAGTTTTCTGTTAAATGACTAAACATTTCTTTCGTGTCTTTATAAACTTTTCTAAAATCTAACCAAACTTGATAAGTCCCTTGTGGTTTTATAAGTTCAATTTTTGAATTTTCCAATTCAGTTTCTATGCTTTTTATATTTTCTTCAACGATGTTTATGACTTCTTTTAACCAAGATTGTCCTTGGTTATAAGCAGATTCCATCGCAACTCGTGTTAAGGCATTTGTTCTTCCTAAATTATATTTTTTGAATGTATTGGAAATGGATTTTTTCATATCTTCATTTGGAATGATTGTCATAGAATCTGCAATTCCACAAAGGTTAAAAGTCTTGGCTTCTGATGTACAAACAACAATTTTGTCATAATCATCAATAAATTGTAAAGCTGAAGTGAATTTATTGTCGAAAAGAATAATATCTTTATGTATCTCATCTGAAACAAGAAGTAAATCATTCTCTTTACAAATCGTAACAATTTGGTTTAATTCTTCTTTCGTCCAAACTCTACCAACTGGATTGTGAGGATTGCAAATAATTAGAATTTTGTTATTTTCTATTTTTGCTTTTTCTTCTAAATCCTTAAAGTCAATTTGATATTGTTTTTCAGTTAGCTTCAGAGGATTTTTGACTATTCTACGTTTAGTGTTTCGTATCACATCTCGGAATTCCATAAAAACTGGTGGTTGTGTAATTATTCCGTTACTTTCCGATGTAAAATTTTCAATTAAAATAGAAATGGTAGTTGTAATACTCGGACTATAAATCAGGTGATTTTTGTTTAAGTCAATTCCGTAATTTTTGTCATACCATTTTTTTTGAGCAATAAAAAAAGAGTCAGGCTTGTATTCATATCCAAAACCTGAATTTGTAATCCTTTCTTTTAAAGATTCCTGAATTGGTTTTGCAATCTGAAATTCCATATCGGCAACCCAAAATGGTTGAATGTCCGTTTTTCCAAATAAGGATTCCAATGTTTTTGGATTCGATTTGGTAAGTGGTAATTCCTTTAATTTCTTATCGATTTTCATTGGTGTGGTTAAGTTGTGCCTAACGTCCTAGGCTATGCATAGTGTGGGTTTTCAAAGCCATTATCTATCTGCCTACTCCGATGTTTATTTTATGTTTATATATTCTATTCTACTACAAAACCCACATTATGTATGAGCCTTTGTTACCAAGCGTTTTGAACTCTTCAATTTTTAGGTTTCATCTCCTTCAAATCACCAAATAATCAAAGCATTAAAATCTATATTATTAGTCATTCTTCAGGGCATTTTTTATTTTAAAAACTCTTTAAGCGGCCAAAAAAGTTCGAACTTAAAATGTC
>NZ_JABKBZ010000191.1:0-1840 GCF_013166635.1 Lentimicrobium sp. S6
TAAGTTTACTAGCGGCGAAAAGCTCTCTAAAAATTTTAAAAAATATTTCAAATAAAGTTTGAAGTTTTAAAAAATAGAGTATCTTTGCACTCCCAATTAACAAGGGGTTTAAACAAAAGAAAGTTCTTTAACAAGATTGAAAATATAATGTAGCAAGCAAGATATCCAGGAATTGGAAATTTATTTCCAACTCCGTCAATAAACAAAGATAGTCAGGAAACATAGACAAATAAACTTTTTATACAACGAAGAGTTTGATCCTGGCTCAGGATGAACGCTAGCGGCAGGCTTAACACATGCAAGTCGAGGGGTAACGATGTTTTCGGACAGGCGACGACCGGCGCACGGGTGAGTAACGCGTATGCAATCTACCTTTAACTGGAGGATAGCCCCGAGAAATCGGGATTAATACTCCATAGTAATCTAAAGTGGCATCACTTAAGGTTTAAAGCTCCGGCGGTTGAAGATGGGCATGCGTGACATTAGTTTGTTGGTGAGGTAACGGCTCACCAAGACTACGATGTCTAGGGGTTCTGAGAGGATGATCCCCCACACTGGTACTGAGACACGGACCAGACTCCTACGGGAGGCAGCAGTGAGGAATATTGGTCAATGGACGCAAGTCTGAACCAGCCATGCCGCGTGCAGGATGACGGCCCTATGGGTTGTAAACTGCTTTTATTAAGGAATAAACTCTGATACGTGTATCAGACTGAACGTACTTAAAGAATAAGCATCGGCTAACTCCGTGCCAGCAGCCGCGGTAATACGGAGGATGCAAGCGTTATCCGGATTCATTGGGTTTAAAGGGTTCGCAGGCGGCGTATTAAGTCAGTGGTGAAATCTCTCGGCTCAACCGAGAAACTGCCATTGATACTGGTATGCTAGAGTATAGTTGGCGTAGGCGGAATGTATCATGTAGCGGTGAAATGCTTAGATATGATACAGAACACCGATCGCGAAGGCAGCTTACGAAACTATAACTGACGCTCAGGAACGAAAGCGTGGGTAGCGAACAGGATTAGATACCCTGGTAGTCCACGCTGTAAACGATGATTACTCGTTGTCGGCGATACACAGTCGGTGGCTAAGCGAAAGTGATAAGTAATCCACCTGGGGAGTACGATCGCAAGGTTGAAACTCAAAGGAATTGACGGGGGCCCGCACAAGCGGAGGAGCATGTGGTTTAATTCGATGATACGCGAGGAACCTTACCTGGGCTTAAATGTAGATTGCATGAAGGGGAAACCTTTCTTTTCTTCGGAACTATTTACAAGGTGCTGCATGGTTGTCGTCAGCTCGTGCCGTGAGGTGTCGGGTTAAGTCCCATAACGAGCGCAACCCCTACCTTTAGTTGCCATCAGGTAATGCTGGGGACTCTAAAGGAACTGCCTACGCAAGTAGTGAGGAAGGTGGGGATGACGTCAAATCAGCACGGCCCTTACGTCCAGGGCTACACACGTGCTACAATGGTCGGTACAGAGAGCAGCTAACCCGTGAGGGTGTGCAAATCTTCAAAGCCGATCTCAGTTCGGATCGAAGTCTGAAACTCGACTTCGTGAAGTTGGATTCGCTAGTAATCGCATATCAGCCATGATGCGGTGAATACGTTCCCGGGCCTTGTACACACCGCCCGTCAAACAATGGAAGCTTGGGGTACCTGAAGTTCGTCACCGTAAGGATCGACCTAGGGTAAAACAAGTAACTGGTGTTAAGTCGTAACAAGGTAGCCGTACCGGAAGGTGTGGCTGGAATACCTCCTTTCTGGTGTATTTCTGTCCTATCAGTTTTTTGATATAAAGGATATCTTGCACTTTTGCTACTATTATATTTCATATAT
>NZ_JABKBZ010000192.1:0-1837 GCF_013166635.1 Lentimicrobium sp. S6
AAATATTTAGGAAAATTAATGTGTGAAAATGAAACAAATTAATGTGTAAATTTAGCCTAGAAATTATAGCTGTTCACACTGGCACAATAACGTCGGTATGACTGGCACAATAACGCCGGTATATCCAAAATACAGTTGTACTTCTTTAAATTTATTTTTTCGTTTCCCTTTTCTTATGATTTGTGAGGAACCACAGTTGGGACATGTAAAGTTAATTGTTTTATTTCTGTTGATTTTTTTCAAAAATGGTGAATATGGTTAATATGTTTGGTAACGGTGGCAATATGCAAAGTTGGGGATTACGGAGCGATTCGCTATCAAGCTACACGGCACTTGTTGCGAGCCACAACCTTTGAATAACCTATGAAACCCCAATTTTGTATATTGCATGTTACCATGCGTTATTTATTCATTTTCATTATTATATCTATCAAAATCAGCGGAATAATAATTTCCATGTGACGCTAAACTATCTTTGGGTAAATCATAATTTACTAAATCCCAATCGTCCGAAGTTATTACAATCTGAAATCGTTCATTCTCAAATTGTCCAATTGCAGAAATCCCACGCTCGGATGAGTTTCTTACTGTCAATCCTTTTGGTAGTGTAAATAAAGTTGAATCTCCCATGAAATATCCAACGTTTATATCTTTTTCTAATCGACCAAGTCTGTAAGAAGGTTTATTGAAACTGCTTAATCCCAAGCCAATAAGGAACAAGATATTTAAAGTTATTGAAATCCTAAAAATCCATTTTTTCATAATCAGTTTTCAAATATTGTAATCAATTGGTCTGAATTAAACATTGATGCAGGAGAAATTACCAATTCCTCTTTGGGAATATTGTCTCCATATCTTTCCATTAGTTTCTGTTTTACTGCATTATCAGTCAAGTTGAAATCACTCAATTTTTCAAGTTCTCCAATTTCAAGTCCGACAGCCTCTTTGTATATTTTCCAGACCAATTCAGAACAGTAAATTCTCGAATCAGACCACTCAAAATACAAATCATAGTCTTTGCCAGCGTACTTTTCGCCAATCTGTTTCATTTTTGTCAAAGTCTCAGGAGTCAATAAGTTCTCGGAATTTTTAATCCGTTTAACAACGTAGTGTCCGTTTTCACCTCGATTAATCCAGTCGTTTAATGGTGTCAGTTTTACAGGCTGAACAGCTTCGTATACAAAATAATCGTTTCCTTGCTTATAAATAATCCCCATGTGGCTGTATTTTGAGCCTGTCGCAATCTGAATCGCTTTACTCTGTCCCGATTTTGAAGTCTGGAAAATAATATCTCCGTTTTGAAATCCTGAAAATCCAGTATTAGATTGACAAGAAATCAGAAAAATCAGTCCGATTGTTATGTGTTGCAGTGTCTTTTTCATAATGCATGGTAACGTTTAGTATAAGAATAGTAGCCGATTGCGTGCATCTTTCCTGTCAAGTTACAAGAAAGTTGAAGCGGGCTACAACCCCTGAAATTACTGCTATTTCGGCTATTATTTTTATACATTGTTGAACTAAACCTCCCCAAAGGGAGGTAGCTTTCGATTTAAATTCGTATTGAATACGTATAAATCTCATGTTTAATAATTTAATAAAATTAAATCATGAGTAAAATTACTATTTATTCTGAAGCCTGCAACAAAGTTGATGGCTTTAGAGCTATGGGAGAAGAGTTCAAACGTAAACTTATTATTAATGGACGATCAAAGTCTACACACGAAAATTATTTACGCCAAATAGCTAAACTGGCACTTTATTACATGAAAAACCCGCTGCATATAGACATGGATGAGCTGGAAGAGTATCTGTATTACCTGATGCAAAAGGATACGGA
>NZ_JABKBZ010000193.1:0-1782 GCF_013166635.1 Lentimicrobium sp. S6
TGTAGAGTTCTTTATGATATGCCAACAGTAATTACCGAACCTGCTTTATTAGAAGTAGTTGAAGTAATACTTACAGATGTAAGTGGATGCTACGGAAATACCAATGGTATGATTGAAGTAGCTGCTACAGGCGGAACAGGAACCCTTCTTTATTCTATTGATGGTGGAACTACTTATGTAGATAATGGTGGAATGTTTGATAACCTTGGTGCTGGCACTTATGATATTTTCGTTAGTGACGAAAGTGGATGTATCGGTGAATATGCAGCAAATTCAGTTGTTATCAATGAGCCAAACCCAATGACTATACTCGTTACTTCAACTGATGTAAGTACATGTAACGGCGGAATGGATGGAATGATTTCTATCAATGCTACAGGTGGTACAGCTGACTATTCTTACTCTATCGATGGCGGAACAACATGGTCAAGTACAGGAAACTTTACTGACTTATTAGCTGGCGATTATGATGTTGTAATAGAAGATGCTAATGGATGTATGCAAGACTACTCTGGAAATCCAGTGATGATTGGTGAACCTGCTGTTATCGAATTCGGTGATGTTGCAGTAACTGATTTAGGATGTTTTGGAGCAGATGATGGAGCAATCATGATGTCAGGTACTGGAGGAACAGGAATGTTGATGTTCTCAGTAGATGGTGGAATGAGCTATCAGTCAAGCGGAGATTTCATGGGCTTATCTGCAGGTGAATACCTATTAATGATTAAAGATGCCAATGGCTGCGAAATGGCTTATGAAAATAATCCAGTTGTGGTTGAAGATGGTACCGAAATCCTTATCGAGGAAGTTATTGTAACTCATATACAATGTTCTGGTGAATTAGGAAGCATTACAATCACAGCAAGTGGTGGAATTGGCGACTTAATGTATTCTATCAATGGTGGAACCGATTATTTCGAAACCAATGTATTTACAGACTTAATTTCTGACACTTATGTTGTACGAGTAATGGATGAAAATGGATGTGACCAGCTTTATGATGGTAATCCAATTGTAATTCTAAATGCTACGCCTTCAATGGTTACGATAACAGCTAACCCAGGTACGGAAGTATGTACAGGTGCAGATGTTGAATTAACAGCAGAGGCAGAAGGAGCAGTGAGCTATACATGGAGTAATGGCGAAACTACACCATCAATTATTGTATCAGAAGTGACAGCTGGAGTTTATGAGTATACCTGTGAGGTAGTAAACCAAGAAGGTTGTGAAAGTGATGCAATGGTTAGCATTGAATTTATTGGAGGCTCAGCAGTGACTATTATGGTTAATCCAGAAAATGGTCCTTATTGTGTAAACGAACCCGTTGAATTGGAAGCTGTAGCAGAGGATGCTGTAAGTTTCGATTGGCAACCAGGTGGTTTATCCGACCCAATTATAGAAGTGACTTCAGATGTTGTACAGACCGTAGAATATACAGTCACAGTTATTAACTCTTTAGGTTGTGAGTCTATGGCATCAGTAGAAATTGAATATGATATCTGTGAGTCATTACCTGAATTAGAATCTGATATGATGACTATCCATGTATATCCAAACCCAAGTAACGGAGAATTCAGTCTTGAATTAACAGGTATGAGTCAAGAGGTGGAAATCTCAGTGATTGACTTTGCAGGAAGACTAGTACTGGAGGATAAAATACTTGAAATTACAGCGGATAAGATGGAGAAACAATTCGACTTTAGTGATTACGAAAGAGGTGTATACTTCTTGAGAATTACTCATGGTGGTAAAGTTTCTTACAAAAAGGTTGTTATTCAATAG
>NZ_JABKBZ010000194.1:0-1720 GCF_013166635.1 Lentimicrobium sp. S6
TCGCAGCCATTGATATCGGTTACTGTTAAGGTTGCTGGATAATTACCCGTGTTAGTATAAAGGTGGTTTGGATTCTGAAGACTACTGGTATTCCCGTCTCCAAAGTTCCAGCTCCAGGTATCTATGATTCCACTTCCGGTGGAAGAAGAAAGGTCGGTAAAGCGAGTGGTGTCTCCTTCGCAGCTTAAGCCACCTTGCCACTCGAAGTTGGCAGTAGGTAGATAATGTACTTTTACTGTTTTTACGATTTCATGGGAACATCCCGTGGTGGTTTCTACCACAAGTATCACATCGTAGGTACCAGGAGCAGCGTAGGTGTGATTGGGGTTGGCATCGGTAGAAGTGTTTCCATCAGCAAACTCCCAAAACCAGCTATTGATAGGCTGACCACTAGAAAAACTCATATCCACAAAGTGGGTGACTTCACCAAAGCAAACCGAGTCGGCTCTAAAGTCGGCCACGGGAGCAGGTTCTACCACGATTAAAGTGGTATCGCTATCGCTACATCCATTGCCATCCTCTACTATGAGGATAATTTCATAGGTGCCTACAGCAGTAAAGTCATGACTAGGATTTTGCTCTGTGGAGTAGTTATTACTTCCACTTGCAGGGTCACCAAAGCTCCATTCCCAGCTCACTACCGCGGCTCCATCAATAATACTCTTATCAATGAAATAGGTAGAGCTGCCGGCGCAGGCGCTATAATAGTTGAACTTGGCAGTTGGTCCTTGCCAAATGGTTACATTTTGGGTGACGCTGTGCTCACAGCCATTGGTATCGATTACGGTAAGGTCTACCAGATAGTTTCCGCTAAACTGATAGAGATGAGTTGGATTTTGGTCGGTGGAAGTATTTCCATCGGCAAAGTCCCAGTGCCAGCTTTCTATAGGTGCTGCTCCCGCTACACTCAGGTCAGTAAATAGGGCATCTTCTCCTTGGCAAGGCGTGGTGAAGTCAAAGGCCGAAGTGGGGCCTTCTCTCACTATTACTTGTTGTATTATAGTATCATATCCAAATGCCTTGGTGATGAGTTGTACATCGTAGGTGCCTGGAGCGGTGAAAGCATGTGTTGGGTTTTGAGCGGTGCTAAAGTTAAAGGCACCGCTTGTTGGGTCACCAAAATCCCACCACCAATTGGTCACAAAGCCTTGGCTGGTGCTGCTGGTATCCACAAACTGCACATCGCTACCAAAGCAGCTGTTTTCCCAAGAGAATCCTGCTACGGGGCGAGGGTTTACGGTTAATATCATGGTGGTATCATCCACACAACCATTGCCATCCACCACTGTTAAAGTCACATCGAAATCGCCCAAATGGCTAAAGAGATGCTCAGGATTTTGCAAAGCAGAATAGTTTTCTAATCCACTCATAGGGTCACCGAAATCCCAGCTCCAGCTGATGATGGCCGGACCACCATTTAGAGTACTGATGTCTTGGAAAGTAACAGTATCGTCTAGTGATACTAGGGAGTAGATAAAGCTGGCTGTAGGGCAGGGACTGACTAGTAATTCTTTATTAATAACTTCCTCACATCCATTTTTAGTGGCCGTCAGTTGTACCTCATGTGTTCCGTATTCTACGAAGGTATGGGTTACGCTTTGTCCGCTGGCACTTTGTCCATCAGCAAAAGTCCAAGACCAAGTATCGGGAGTGAGCAGAGGATCTACCACTTCGCCGCTTAGGCTGGCTGGAGTATTGCTACAAAGTTC
This sequence comes from Lentimicrobium sp. S6, assembly GCF_013166635.1. Taxonomy (NCBI): domain Bacteria; kingdom Pseudomonadati; phylum Bacteroidota; class Bacteroidia; order Bacteroidales; family Lentimicrobiaceae; genus Lentimicrobium; species Lentimicrobium sp. S6. The sequence continues at coordinate 1,710 of NZ_JABKBZ010000194.1, forward strand.
GAAAGCTGCGA
>NZ_JABKBZ010000195.1:0-1649 GCF_013166635.1 Lentimicrobium sp. S6
ACATAGATGGTTTTTCCTTTCTGGTTTACAATTCTGATACCTAATGGCGACTCATCGATGGAGTGTCTGAAGTTGTCCTCGGCTTGTTTACGCTCGGTGATGTCTTCAGCTACTTTAATATAATTGATGATTTTGCCTTGCTCATCAAATATGGGCGAAACGGAAGCTATTTCCCAAAACAATTCACCGTTTTTCTTTTTATTGTGAAACTCACCTCTCCAGGTGTTTCCTGAAGATATTGTTTCCCACAGTTCTTTATAAAATTCTTCAGATTGTTCTCCCGATTTTAATACACTGGGATTTTGCTCGATTGCTTCTTCCGTGCTATAACCCGTACTTTCAGTAAATTGAGGATTTACATATTCAAGGTTTCCTTTGGTATCGGTAATGGCAATTACCGATGGACTTTGTTGTACGGCGGTTGAGAGTTTAACAAGTTCGGTTTCTGCTCTCTTGCGCTCGGTGATGTCTCTAAATTCAACAACACGAACTTCTTTTCCTTTATAAGGAATCTGTCTGGCTTCTAATCTTAAGGAATATTTTTGCCCGTTTTTGCGTATGCCAACTGCTTCATAAGATTCTTCGGAGCCGGATAAAATATTCCCCATTACCTTTTCACGTGATTCTTCTGCAATAAGAAGGAGCCCATCCATACCCATAAGTTCATCTTGCTCATAACCTGATATTTCGGTGAGCCCCTGATTACATTCTAAAATCATTCCTTTATCATGAATAGCAATCCCACCAAACGAAGCATTATGCAGGGCTTTAAATCTTGTTTCGCTGTCTTTTAACTTTTTTTCTGCTAGTTTTTGCTCAGTAATATCAATAGTTGAGCCATAAACCGTAAGTTTTTTGTCTTCAAAAACTGCTTTTCCTTTCGATGTAAACCAAGCTAATGTATTATCCGCCTTTTTTACTTCGTAGCTAAAAGAAATCATTTCGCCCAGATTGTTTATTCCGTTTTTGAATATTTCATTTATTTGGGGAAGATATTCAGGAATAACATAAGAAAAATATTTATCCCAATTATTATTGACAGTCCCTTTTGGTAATGCAAGAAACTCATCTACAATATCTGAAATGTAAGTATTTATAAAATTTCCTTGCTGATCAATATCTGTTTTCCAGATTATATTTGGCGTGTTTGCATTTATTACTTCTATTTGTTGCAAATTGGATTGTATTTTTTCTTCCGCCTGCTTGCGCTCGGTGATGTCGCGGGCAATAATCTGAATCATCGGTTCTTCACCATAATTTATAGGAACACCGATAACTTCAACATCGATGACCTTGCCATCCAGCCGGATAAACCTTTGTTCCATAGCAACTTTTGATTCTTCTCTACTGAATAGTTTTTTTATATTTTCCAGACCGATTGCCCTGTCGTCGGGATGTATAAAATCAATGGCTGATTTTCCCACTACTTCATCCAGGCTTGTTGCACCTACGAGTTTTAGCCCACTATTATTGATATGCAAAATCTCTGTCATATTATGAATCGCAATTAAATCAGGCGAGTTTTCAATAAGCAGACGATATTTTTTCTGGCTTTCTTTATGTTCTTCCTCACGCTTTTTACTTTGTGTGCGTAAATCGTCCAACTCAGCTATGAGTTGTTCTTTGGTTTTGTTAGAATCATTTTTCAT
>NZ_JABKBZ010000196.1:0-1648 GCF_013166635.1 Lentimicrobium sp. S6
CATTAGCGTTAACTTAAGCTGTCTATTTTTTTAAGTTACAGATATACATATGATTACAAGACTATTTCTTTCTGACTTCTTTGTTTTTTACTCTTTTTAATACAAAGGTGTTTTTATCTTCAAGCACCCATTCCATCTCTTCTCCTTTTGATAACTCAGCCGCTTCAGCTACAGCTGCTGGAAAATTTATATAAAAAGACTTTGTATTCCCTCTGTCAACTCGTTGTATTTTTACTTTATATCCCATTTTATTTGTTTTTTAATAATAGTATATATACTATTGGTAAAGATATTATTTTTAACCTAATAAACATAGAAATGAGAAAAAATGATTTTGATGATTTTTTAGAACAAATTGGTATTGATCAGAAATGGTTAGACATTCTTGCTTTTAATACTGGTCTTATTATTAGGAAGCGGTTAATTACTGCTACGGAACTTTTATATTCTTTTTGCATGGAATCTACCAATGGTATTGTAAGCTATAATGATATTGCTGCCCATATAGATTCAGAATGCGGAGTATCTGTTTCTAGACAGGCAATATGGAAAAAGGCAAAGGAGCCTTGTCTGAGTTTTTTCAAGGCAATACTAGAATGCCTAATAGCAGCGAAAACAAAAATTAAGGACTCCCAATATTTAAATTACTCTTCATCTTTCAAACGCATTCTTGTACAGGATAGTACTATTATTAAATTACCATTAAGATTATTTGAGATTTTTTCAGGTGTATCCAATGCGAATTCAAAAGCTTGTAATGCTAGAATCCAGGGAGTTTATGATATTCTAAACGAGAAGTTTATTGAATTTTCAATAGACCCCTATAGTAAGAACGATTTAATAGCAGCTTCTGAAACTGAACTAAAAAAAGGAGACTTATCATTAAGAGATAGGGGGTATTTGATTAATGATGAAATCCAACGCCATAAAAACACTAATGCACATTGTATATATCGTTACAAATTTGGGGTTATGCTTTTAGACGAAATCAGTGAAGTCCCGATTAATTTACTCAAGAAATTAAAAAAAGACAGGTTTATAGATATGAATGTAAAATTGAATAATAAATCTAAAACCACGGTTAGAGTCGTGGCAGAGCCTGTAAATGAAGAAATTGCTAATGAAAGGAGGCGAAAGGCTAAACAGGAAAAAAAACTTTTCCCTCCAAGGAATATTTAGAAATGCTTTCATGGTCAATATTTATTACAACTATTTCTAAAGAAGAATTAGCTTTTGAGCAAATATTCAATCTATATGGTCTAAGATGGAGAATTGAAATTATTTTTAAATCTTGGAAAAGTAATATGAGCTTTAGTAAAATACATAACGTGTCGCATATACAATTGCAAATAATATTAATATCAAGGTTTATTATGATTTTGATATGTACTCAATTTATATTTTCACCATGTAGAGTGAAAGTAAAAAAACATTTCAATCGACACTTAAGTCTATTAAAAACAATACATTATCTTATCAAAAAACCTCATATGATTATTGAAATAGCTAATGAACTTAGGAACAGCCCAAATATCCCAGGCGACTCATTAGCTAAATTATCAAGGTATTGTACTTATGAGAAAAGGAAAAATCGATTAAATTTTGAGCAACAAATTGAAAGAGCTTTTTGCTTAAGTTAACGCTAATG
>NZ_JABKBZ010000197.1:0-1588 GCF_013166635.1 Lentimicrobium sp. S6
CTGCTGCAGCTGTGATACTTGGATTCTCATCATCTGTAATTACGATGTTCTGAGTACAAGTATTGGTGTTTCCATGAATATCTGTTACTGTCCATAGGATAGTTGTTGTTCCTACTGGATAAGTATCACTTGCATCAGCATTTCCATTATAATCATTTTCTATACTAGCTACTCCACAATTATCGTCTGTTACTGGTGCTTCAACTATCACTGCTGCGGTACATACGCCAGCATCTGCTGTTTGATTTTGGTCAGCCGCACAAACAATGCTTGGTTGTTCATCATCAGTTACGGTGATATCTTGTGTACACTGCGTATCATTTCCACTTTGATCTGTAATAGTCCATGTAATAGTTGTGGTTCCAACTGGATATATATCGCTAGCATCAGATATTGAATTATAATCATTTTCAACGCTTGCGATGCTACAATTATCGCTTACTGTTGGTGTGATTACTAATACATTAGCTTCACATACTCCTGCGTCTGCAGTTTGTATTTGAGCTGGAGCACAGTTTACAATCGGTGCTATTATATCCTCTACTGTGACATCAGCAGTAATTGTTGATACATTATTACTGGCATCTGTTCCTGTTAGAGTTATTGTATTTATTCCTAAGTCTGTACAATCGAAGTCGGTTTGACTGACTGTTAAGGTGAAATCACAGTTATCATAACTTCCATTATCAATATCAGCTGGTGTAATACTAGCTGCTCCTGAGGCATCTAATTGAATAGTGACATTCTGTGAGGCCATTACTGGGGCAATATTGTCTTCTACTGTTACTATAGACTCACATGTTGTGGTTAAACCTGCATCATCAGTTACTGTTAGCGTTACTGTGTTCACTCCTACATTTGTACAATCGAATGTGTTTGGATTGGCATCTAAAGAAACCACTACGCCATTATCGTATGAACCATTGTCAATATCGGTTCCTACTATGCTTGCTGTTCCAGTTGCATCTAGTTCTACTGTAATGTCTTGACATACTGCTACTGGAGGCGTTAAATCAGTTACTGTTACCGTCGCTGTACAAGTGCTGATATGACCTGCCGCATCTTCTATACTTAAGGTCACTGTATTAGCGCCCAAGTTAGCGGAGGTAAACGCATTTGGTGTCACACTCATAGTGGTGATTCCACAGTTATCGGTACTTCCATTGTCAATATCGGTGGCCGCGATACTCGCTGCTCCTGTTCCTGGATCTAGATTTACTGTAAAGTCTTGACAGCTTGCTATCGGTGATTCATCATCTGTTACTGTTATATCTTGGGTATCTGTACTGATATTTCCATGGATATCTTCTACAGTCCAGATAATAGTAGTTGTTCCCACATTATAGAAACCACTGGCATCAGCTGTTCCATTGAAGTCATTGCTTATGGTAGCTACGGCACAGTTATCTGCTGTTGATGGTGCCACTACTGTTACGGCTGCGCCACACAATCCTGCATCGGCTGTTTGTGTTTGGGCTGCTGCAGCTGTGATACCTGGGTTCTCATTATCTGTGATAACGATATCCTGTGTACATGTTGCGGTGTTTCCATGGATATCTTCTACTGTCCATAAGATAGTTGTTGTTCC
>NZ_JABKBZ010000198.1:0-1561 GCF_013166635.1 Lentimicrobium sp. S6
AATAGTCGAGCATGCCTTCTGGAAAAAACAAACTCATAATAGCCAAATCATTTTGCATAATTGATGTGATTCTTTTTTTCAAAAGTATAACATTTTAGCTCATCCCCCCAGGTTTTGTTCTTGACCCGATTCAAGTACTCCCAATACATCGGAGGTTCCTAAGGATACTTCCTCTGCTATTTGTTCTGCAATTTCACGAACATCAACTGTTCTGCTTGATTTTGCTATTGCATAATACTTGCGTGCTTCCTCCAAATCGCGAGGATTCACTTTTTGTTTAACGCTGTAATTTACCATGATTTTTGAATTTTAAAAATTAATAATGTGTTGTCCTTTGACAACTTGATTTTGCATTCTTTTGAAAACTCTAAGTTTTTCATCTTTAAAAATTTTAATTATTAATTATTGAAGGTATTCGAAGCTCCTCAGCTATTTATTTAATCATTGTTTTATTGATGATTAAGGCGCCATTTATGTGCTATTCAATCATAAGAGCCTCCTTTCTTTTTCTTGGATGTTTTTGAATAGTCGAAAATTCTTCAATAGCATCGCCCTCTTTAAATTTGGATATAATGATTTTGTATAAATCCATGAATTGGGATTTATGGTTGGGGAGTTTCGAATAAAGAATTGTGGGGAGATAAGGTATGTGAATGGTCTTTTTAGACCAACATTCGAGAGGAGATGATTGGGGTCAATCTCAGTAAGGAAATTCGTATAAATATGATTTCCTAAATTAAAAGGTGTTGTGCTATGCTTTGTAGTATGATGTCTAGAATCAGGTCTGTATAAAGTGTTCATATATTATTATTTTATTTCTATTGCTGTTTACTCTGTCTTGCTTTTTCATAATGTCTAGTTTTATTTGATTTTTACTTGGTAAAATTACGAAGACTAAAACAAAGAGTCAATAGCTTCAAACAGAGTAAAAACGAACCTTTGTCTGTTGAAAAAAATATATAGACACTGAAAACACTTGTAAATACTATTATTCAAGAGGATGATACTTGAAAAACAGCAGAATTGTTGAAAACTTATACTATTATTATATGTAAGTAATTGATAATCAGCAATAGGAGTTTGTTATTGTATTGAAATTAAGTTATTTGTGCTAAATATGTTTATTGTTGATAAGTTTATTGCATTTGTTTAAGAACCTTAATATCAGATTAATACAGTGGTTTTTTATTGTTCTTTTAAAATTGACACGCTAATGTTGATAAAAAAGAATAGTTTTATTTGGTATAATAATTGGTAATATAGTCTATCTGCCTTTATATCAGTCAAATACATATTGGTCTGAAAATGCTGTATTTTTATGTTTTCTAGAGAAATGAGTAAAATAATCAATTGAAAATCAGATTTTCTGCATTGATATTGTCATATTTTGAGGTTTTTAGGGTCACATTAAAAATTATGGGGAGCAATGGTTTATAGCCTTTTCATAGTTACAATGCTATTAAGCAATAATAAACTTAGGAATTAGGCGGGGTGGCTTTTCCCAAACACGGCGAAGTGTAATCGGTGAATTATAGAATATTAGATTTTTCAGCAAAGGGCT
>NZ_JABKBZ010000019.1:0-74713 GCF_013166635.1 Lentimicrobium sp. S6
AATACGGCTATAGGAAGATGTATTTTGCTTTAATGATGCTAGGATATTATATCAACCACAAAAAAGTTTACCGTTTAATGGAAGAGAATGATTTATTACGAGCAGCAAAAAAAAGGAATGAAAGAACCTATGCTAAATATAGAATAGTTACACCAAAAGGGCCACTGGAGTTATTAGAAATGGACATTAAATATGTTTGGGTAACGCAAGCTAGACGTCATGCCTATATTCTCACTATTATCGATACCTTCACAAGGTATGTGCTTCATTGGCAAGTGGGCTTTACTATGAAAACACATCAAGTCCAACAAGCCTGGGAAGAAATTATTATTGATTATTTACAGCCTGCAGATAAGATGAGGGAAGACATTCATATAGAAGTAAGAAATGATAATGGACCTCAATTTTCATCAAAAAAAATACAATCGTTCTTTGAAGAAAATTATTTACACCAAGTATTCACACACCCATATACTCCACAGGAAAACGGACATATAGAAAGTTTTCATTCCATTTTATCATCATCAATAGACAAGGAAGTTTTTTGGAACCTGACTGAATTGGAAAATAGACTACATCAGTTTTACATAAAATACAATGATGTTAGATTACATGGTTCGATTGCAAACTTGAGTCCAGTAATGTTTTGGAAGTTATGGGAAATGAAAAAAATAACAAGAATAGAATTGGATAATAAAAAACAGAAATTCAAACTCAATATCCCATATCAACAAATACCGGATAATGAGAGCCTGAAGGAAGTTTCTTGCTTAAATCATTTGGCTCTCGATGAGCCAAATGATTTTCTAAAAGAAGCATACGGGCCCGAAATACTTCAACAACCACCGGCAGAAAGGTCACCTTCAGTCGTTTCTTGCTAAAGCAATATTATGAAAATAAGTAATGAAAAACACATATATTTGAACCTAAATTAAAATAGTCCGATTAATAGGGGGCTAGACCAAAATCGCCAGAGATATACAAACTTGATGTAAACCAAATCAATCTAGGCTCAAATAGTAATCCTCACAAACCTGTCAAAGGTAAAGGGAAGCCATTTGTAAATGATGTTATTTCTGAAATAAAAAATAAAAATGTAGTTGAAGAGCTCGAAGATCCTATCATTGAAGAGATAAATACAAACCTCCTTAGTTATTTTGAAAAAGAAAAACCCTATTTAAACCCAGAACTGAGCCTTCAGGAACTTGCTGATGATCTAGATGTAAAACGATATCAATTGTCAAATATTATTAATCAAAAACACCAAAAAAACTTTTATGAGTTTGTAAATCAATTTAGGGTTGAAGAAGTTAAAAAGATGATGATCGACCCTCAAAATAAGCATCTAAAATTGATCAGTTTAGCCTATGATGCAGGATTCAATTCTAAGGCCAGCTTTAACAGAATTTTTAAGCAGACAACCAGCATGACCCCCTCGCAATTTATTATCGACCACCAAACAAACTCTTTAGTATAAATCATTTAAGGATTTCAATAATTTATATAAACTAGTGTAGCTATTTAAAAACCCGCTTCTTTATGAAACATCATTTTTTGTTTAGTGAGGGGATGCGAAAATTCTAATGTATCTGCGTGTAAATACAAACGATTAGATTTTTTTCCATATAAATCATCACCTATAATCGGAATATTCAATCCTAAAACATGAGAAGCATGAACTCGTAATTGATGTGTTCGTCCAGAAATAGGATAGAAATGAATTTTCGTTTTCCCATTTTTCCGTTCTATAACTTCCCACTTTGTTTCTGCTGGTTTTCCATGCTCAAAACAAACCAGTTGCCTGGGTCTATCATCTAAATCACCTCGAAGTGGTAAGCTTATTACTCCGGCATCATCATTTACAATCCCATCTAGTAGCGCAGTATACCTTTTTTCTACGGTTTTACTAATAAATTGACTTTGTAAATCTTTATGTGCTTTTTTGTTCTTTGCCAAAACCAATAATCCAGAAGTAGACATATCTAATCGATGAACGATAATAGGGCCAGAAACATCTTTTACTTGCTGCTTAATTCGGGTATATACCGAATCTTGAATGTGAATTCCAGGAACCGACAAAAACTCCTCAGGCTTGTATACCACTATCAAATGTTCATCTTCAAAAATGGTCTCGAGCTCTTTGCCAATAGCAGGGTTTACTAACATGGGATTGGTATCCATTTCGATTCCATCCAACATATGCTTTAAAATCGGCTTACACTTTCCTTGACAAGCTGGATAAAATTGCTGATGTTTTCGTATTTCTTTACTTGGCGATTTTCCCCACCAAAATTCAGCCATGGCAATAGGTTTTAATTCATTCAAAAAAGCATATTGCAATAATTTTGGAGCAGCACATTCTCCAGAACCCGCAGGAATATTTTGCTCAGCAGTTTCAACAAATAATTCCGATAGGTTCTTGATTTCTTTTTTTGAATTCAAAAACTGATATTGTTCAAATAAGTAATCCTGCAGTGCCGCTGATTTTGCTTTGCGTTGATCTTTTAAAATAGTTATTTGATTGCTGAAAACCGATAGTTTTTCTTGGAGCGCCTTCAAGGTGTGTTCCCAATAACGATTTACATTATTGAAAAAATATTTGGCTTCTAAGCTTTCTTTATTCAAAGCCTCTTCAAAAGTTGCGTATGCTTCTTCTGATAATTCTAATTGTGCTTTTACTCTTCGTAAGTTCCGCTCTTTTTTTTCAAATTTCAGGGCTTCCTTTTTTTCTTGAATATCAATGGCCGCTTTCTTCTTTTCCGCTTTTACCTGAGCTAGCAATTTTTGATATTCAGAGCCCTTCTCCAGATTTTCTAATTCTATATTGATCCTATTTAAAATACCCTCCTCTTGTAGAAAATAGGAATCCTTAGTCAGCATATCATATACTGGTGGAACAAATTTTTTATGCTGATTTTTCTCCGCCAACTTTCCTGAAACAGCGGTTATATATCCAAGTTCATTTTTCTGGTTTTTGACCACTAGGACTCCAAACATTTTTCCAATAACCATTCCTTTTTTAGAAGAATCCATACCAAAATTATGCTCAAAATCACTTTGTGTTTCCAAATAATATTGCACTTCGTTTGCAGCTAGTTTACACAAAGGATGTGGTTCATAATAAAAGGGAAATGTAAACTTGTTGGGAAGTTTAAACTCGTCTACTGGAGTGGAGAAATATTGAAAATGTGTTTGCACAATGCTTAATTAAAATTCTGGGCAAATATACTGTTTTTGATTGCCAATATATTTATGAAAATTTGGTGCCGTCAATCTTTCTCAAAGCAATAAATCGGTCAGTTATCACTTCTATTTCAAGTTTGTACTCATCTGCAATATATTCTATCGTTTCCTTTCTGTAGATGAACACATGAGTGGGGTCCTTTCTATAACTCCAATTTCTAAAGCTAATCTGCTCATGATATAAAATGGTCATAATCAGTAAGCTTCCATTTTCATTTAGTAATGATACCAGCCGGTCTATTTCTTTTTTTGGTTGATAAAAATGCTCAAACACCTCGCAACTGGCAATATAATCGTAGCTATGACTTAACAGGTTTTCTTTAGGAGCAAAGAAGGGATCGTATTGAACAATGTCATAGCCTTTCTTCATAAGTTCGCTCGAGATAACAGGGCCGGTGCCACTTCCAAAATCTAATCCTTTATGTGCTGCTAAGAAATTCTCAAGGATAAAATGAGTAATAGGAGAGGTAAAGTCTTGATATCGAATATCAGTTACATCATTGATGTGAGCTTCGTAGATTGCTTTCTCCTCATCAGCATTTAAATAGTGTGTTTCGTCTAATAGTATTGCTTTACAAATATCACAATCATAATAGTTCGTATCTATTTTATGTATAAGTGTGGAACCGCAGAGTGTACAAATCATTTCTTGAATGGGCTTTGTTTTTTAATGTCTAATCTGCTAAATTAAAATACATTTTTAACATGCGATAATTTTTTATTCTGACATTAGAAAACATGTCGTTAGTACCATTTGTTTCGTTTGTGTATTAGCCTGCAACCTAAACAGCCATTCATTCAAATGTAGGTAAATGAATCCTGAAATACTCTTGCAATCATCCTGCAACCCCTTGTTAATATTGCAATGTACATATTTTTTTAATCTATATTTGCAGCCAAATTTTAGCAAATATTAAATTGAAGAAAGCATTCTCCATATTATTCCTATTTGTCTTTTTATATAACTTGGTGGGTTATTATATCGTATTTAATATGGTTCAATTTCAGGTAAAAGATGAGGTGAAGTATTTAATAAAACATTTTGTTCCTCAGGAAGAGTTGGTGCTTATATCCATTGAAAATAGCAAGAGTTATTTGCTCGCCTGGACAAAACCCAATAAGGAATTCAGATATCAAGGACAAATGTTTGATATAGTTGAAAAACAAATTAAAGACAACAAAATCATATACTCATGTATACACGATTTTAAGGAAAGTAAACTGTTCGAAAATCTGGACATTCATATCAAAAATTATATTTCTCATCATCCAGAGCAGCAAAACAAAACCAAGAACCTTCTCAATATAATGGCAAAACTCTTTTTCTTCCAAAGAAATACCTTGTTATTGGAAAGCCATAGTCGTATTAAAAAAATAAATACTATATATATTCAAAACTATCAATCTATAGTTTTAGATTTACAATATCCCCCTCCTCAGAAAGAGCTTTCTATATTCTTCCTATAATCCAAAATCAACATTTATGTATCCACAAATGAAAGCATTAATTCATTGGGCATCTTAAACAAATATGTATAAATTTGTGCCATAAATGAGCTTGTCGATTAGTCGAAACGGCTCTAGGATTAGTTTAGAATTTTGTGTTCTAAACACCAATGTTTCAAATGGGTTTTGGATATAGTATTCGATTATACCTCTTGTGAGATGAGGTAGAAATGAAGGAAATGGTATTTTGTAAAACCAAGTCATTAAAGTATGATTTCTTTACATTGATCCAATCATTTTTAAATAGATTAAATGAAAAAAATATTAATAATTATCATAATAAATTTCATCGTTTTATATGGTCACAGCCAGATTCTAAAAGTGATCAATGAGAACGATTTACAAGGCATCGAGAATGTTTTTGTTTTCAATAAGAACAATACGCTGATTACAAATAGCAAGGGAGAAGCAGATTTGAGTGCTTTTAACAAAGATGAGAGCCTTAGCTTTCAACATACTTCCTACGAAACCTTAACTATTAGCTTTGAGGAGCTCCAGAAAATCAAATTTATAGTAAAATTGAGCGAAAGTGTTTTAAAACTAAACGAGGTAGTAATCTCGCAAAACAGGTGGGAACAAGACAAACGAGAAGTTCCCAATAAAATCACAAGCATTTCTGCCAAGGAGATCGGATTTTCAAATTCCCAAACCACCGCCGATGTATTAAGTTCTTCAGGAGAGGTGTTTATACAGAAAAGCCAGCTGGGTGGCGGAAGCCCCATGATTAGAGGATTCTCTACCAATCGTATTTTAATAGTAGTAGATGGGGTGAGAATGAATAATGCCATTTATCGCTCTGGGAATTTACAAAATGTGATTTCTCTCGATGCCAATAGCATTGAAAATATGGAAGTGATTTTCGGACCAGGATCTGTTATTTATGGTAGCGATGCCTTGGGTGGAGTCATGGATTTCCATACTCTACAAACTCGTTTATCAGAAAACGATAAGCCAGAATTTAAAGTTAATGCTATGACTCGTTATTCCTCTGCAAATCATGAAAAAACAGGTCATTTCGATTTCAATATCGGTCTTAAAAAATGGAGCTTTCTCACCAGCGTGAGCTATAGCGATTTCGACGATTTAAGAATGGGAAGCCAGGGTAACGAGGAGTATGTGAGACCCGAATATGTGGATCGAATAAATGGACAAGATTCAGTGATTCAGAACTCAAATGAAAATATTCAGCGCTTTTCCAATTATAATCAGCTTAATGTCATGCAAAAAATCAGATTTAAACCCAACGAAAATTGGAATATAAATTATGGTTTTCATTATTCTAAAGTATCTGATGTGCCTCGCTATGATAGATTATTAGAATATAGTGGTGACAGATTAAAATATGCAGAATGGTATTATGGCCCTCAAATTTGGATGATGAACGATTTGAGTATCGAATATTTCAAAAGCAACCCTTTCTTTGATAAAGCCAAATTGGTAATGGCTTATCAAGACTATGAGGAAAGCAGACACGATCGTAAGTTTGGAAAGGAAGAGATTAGAGAGCGTACAGAGAAAGTAAAGGCACTATCTGCCAATCTGGATTTTGACAAGCAGTTGAGTAAAAGAACTTCCTTGTTTTATGGTTTAGAAGCGGTTTATAATCGAGTAAATTCCATAGGTCAAGAGCGCAACATTTATACTGATGAAACCAATCCTTATGCCAGTCGCTATCCTGATGGAAGCCATTATTCTTCCTATGCAGCCTATGTAAACTATAAGAATAATATAAACGAGCTATTTACTTTTGTGGCTGGTTTAAGATATAGTCGCGTAATGATGGATGCTGATTTTGATACCACTTTCTATCAATTTCCTTTCGATAATATCTCCATCAATACTGGAGCTTTAAATGGAAGTTTGGGTTTGGTGTATCGCCCAACCGATACTTGGCAATTTAATTTCAATGCCTCCTCCGGATATAGAGCACCAAATATTGATGATGTAGGTAAGGTATTTGATTCAGAACCAGGAAGCGTTATTGTACCTAACGACCAATTGAATTCGGAATATGCTTACAGTTTCGATGTGAGTATTTTGAAAACCATCAACCATAAGCTGAGTATAGAAGCTTCAGCATTTTATACCTTATTACAAGATGCCATGCTGCGCCGCGATTTCACTTTCATTGGTCAAGATTCCATATATTATGATGGGGAGTTGAGCAAGGTTCAAGCTATTGTTAACGATGGCGAGGCTTATGTCTATGGGTTTAATCTAGGTGTTTATGCCGATTTAATGAAGTATTTGAGCTTTAAATCAGTCATCACTTATACCAAAGGTGAAGATATGGATGGTATTCCTTTGAGACATGTGGCTCCACTATTCGGAAGTACTCATTTTATCTTTAAAGCACATAAGTTTAAAGCCGATGTATATGCCATTTATAATGGAGAACTTTCTTACGAAAACTTATCTCCTGAGGAGCATGGTAAAACCTATATGTATGCTACTGACGATAATGGAAATCCATATTCACCATCTTGGTATACTTTGAATTTGAAGATGAGCTATCAGGTCAATTCTTATTTACAAGTTAACTTGGGAATGGAGAATATCATGGACCAACGTTATCGCCCATATTCTTCAGGGATTGTAGCGCCAGGTAGAAATATTATAGTAGCATTAAGAGCAAGAATATAATTCAATATAATCAGATATATTTTGGTGGAATTTTGTGACCTATAGAGGGAGCTGAAATCCACCTTTTTTTATGTGAAGAATCTGTGTTCAAGGAACGTTTCTGGGTTAGTAAGGTGTATTATTTGTTCAAAAAAAGAGGACCGCTAATAGTCGCGAATTAAATAGATGCTCGCGTTACTCGCAAAAAAAGGATCCACGGATTACCACGGATTTAGCGAATTATCGCGGGTTTGATGGTAAGGTTGATTCAACATGCTTCTCTTATTATGGAAGATTGCTTCGTTATACTTCCTCGCAATGACCCTCCTTCAAAGGAAATACTACTCAGGTGTTTCATAGAAAGCATGGTCATGGCGAGCATAGCGAAGCCATCTCCATAAATCTACTCCTGATTTAAGGAGTGCCATTCCAAGGTCAGGTGCTTATGTGGATACGTGGTTGTGAGAAGAGCGAACCCTGAAGGTCGGAATAATGCTATACGCCATATAAATATAGCGATATTAATAGCATCGTCATTATCCGATGCATCAGCACTTCAATATAAATAAGCATAAGTTTCAACCCATGCTAACAAGTCACACTATCTTTTGGTCAGCCAGAGCATTTATTTGAGATGAGTTTCTAAATGCTGACCGATAACTGAAATCTAATCCTATGGTAAAAAAAGATACGATTCCAATTCAAATCCCACTTAATCTCACCTAATCTCCACCAATGAAACCACATTAGAAAAATCCGAATTCCCATAAATCAAATAGGATTCCTGAAGATTCTCCAGCACCGCTTTAATCTTCTGTTTGGAAACTTTAAAACCATTTTCCTTCAATTCTTCAAACAATTCCACCAAAGAACAAACCTTATAACTAGCCGCTTTTAAAACAAAAGCATAAATAGCTTCTTCAAAAACCAAGCTAGCAATTTCTTCACCATCGCAATACTCCGAATAATAATAGATGCCATTATTTTCAAGCATTTTATAAGTGAAGGTTTGGGACTTATAGTATTCCTCTATCTCTTCCAATTTTTGCCATTCTTGAAAATTAGCAGGTGCATCTTTTTCAAAACGGAATAATCTGAAACGAGTTTCGCTATTCCACATATCTACAGGAAGCATAGAAGCCAAACTATCCACATTATATTTGGCTAATTCCTCCTCAGGCATTAAAGCATAATATTTGGTCATAGATGACAATACCAAATTCACATACATATGAGAGAAATCCACCTGCTTATTATTATAGAAAAATCGGAGGTAATGTAAATTACCTATGCATTCTTGAATATCTTCTTCAGTTTCTCCGGGCACATGTTTAATCACATTCACCACAGGATAAATACCGTTTTTAATGGATTCTTTCACAAAGAATATATTATCGGCAAAACTATTGCTCTTATTCATTTTTTTGAGGAGGGTATCACTCAAACCATCGTATCCTATAAATAAGTTTTTGAAGCCAGCCACAGCCATTTTCTCCATGAGTTTAGCATCAAATTCTGCATTGGGAATCATCTCAGCCCAATACTCAAAATCCTCTTCTTTTTGGTATTTGAGTTCTATAAGTAAGGTTAGTAAATGCTCAAAGTGTTCTTTGTTTCCGAAGGTATCGCTGTCCACAAAAGAGAAGGTAGTGAAGCCATATTCTTTATAGATTTCTGCTATCTCGTTTACCACACATTCTGGACTTCTAGATCTCAATTTATAGCCTTTGTTGAAGTCGCAAAATTGACATTTGCCCCAATGGCAAGCACGAATGGTATTGATAGGAATATTAATGAGATCTTGGTTTTCATACTCCGGAAACTGTGCTACGAAATCGCAATAATTAGGGAAGATATAGTTCTCAAAATCTAAGTAATCACTTTTATTGGTGGTGGATTTTTTAAGTTCATCACTTTCTCTATACCAATGGCGCGGAAGCTGACTAAAATCAGGATTCGTTTTATCTAATTCCTGACTGAGTTCCAAAAGGGGATATTCTCCTTCGCCCCAAGTACAGAAATCGAAATAAGGGCAAAGCTTCATGGCCTCCTCAGCGCTATCCTGACTCCCAAAACCACCCAAAACTATTTTTACTTGTGGGGCTCTCTTTTTTACTTCTTCGGCCAATATCATCCCTGGAATCCACTGGTTATATTTAGCAGAAATACCAAATAACTGGACCTCCTCAAAATTGATTTTATCCAATTCTTGCTCCATAATACTGATGATATCTTGCTTTTTATCTTCTAAGAATTCCTGATAATAATGAGGATTGACGGCTTTATGAGAAGGATCTAATTTTTGAAGCAGAGATAGTATTCTTTTATTTCCATCGGTATTGCTTTGTCTATCGTTGAGTAAAGATAGAAAAGGTAATAGTCTGATTTCAGTGTCTTCGCTATCTGTATATTCCGACATCACCGACCACAAAAAATTCCAATATTTAACCTCGGTTTCTATGCCATGATTCTCCATCATCGTTTTCAAAATAGAAAGCGATATAGAAGGACTATAAATATCGGTTGGAGGAAGGCAGTTGAGAAGGATTTTCATTTCTTGAGTTTAGAAGCGCAAAAGTACACAAAAGCTTCAATAGTATTTAAAGTATGTAAATTACTTAAAGTTGGAGCTTGGTGTTTTCTTAATGAACTCTTCTTCATTTTGGGTTGAATATTAAGTATGAGTAAAAGGGCTTGCGTCTTTAATGTGTCGCCCGGATTCGGAAATACGCGCTAGCTCAGACCAGTATCATCCGTGTTGTCAGAAGTTTGTGCTACATAGGCCGCTGCCCTTTTGCGCACTTTGCGAAAACCTTTGCATTTCCTTTGCGTGAAAACTTATCTGTGATCATCTATAAAATCAACATCATCCCCCGTTCCATCTTTTCAACCGAAAACAATACCTTTGCCTACCAAAAACCAAAGTAGATAAATGAAAAACTTCCTCCTAGTTCTTGTAGCCATAGTATGGGGTTCCACCTTTTTCATTATTAAAGATACCGTAGCATCGGTTCATCCTTTTTATATTGTTTTGGGAAGAATGCTCATGGCCAGTATCCCCATGCTATTGTTTGTCTTCTTTAAAAACAGGAAGAGTCTTTGGAATAAGAAAGCGATAATAAATGGTTCCATTCTAGGCTTGCTATTAACTACCACATATATTTCGCAAACCATCGGCTTACAATATACCAGTAGCGGGCATTCCGCTTTTATTACCGGAATTGCAGTTGTTTTAGTTCCAATTCTCTTAGTTTTAATTTATCGACAAAAAATCAAAAACCCCGAAGTGGTTTCTATTCTGATCGTTATGATTGGCCTATTCTTACTCACCTACGACCTCGATACCCATTTTAATAAAGGCGACCTCATTACTTTAATCACCTCTTTTTCTTTAGCTTTTCATATCATCTTGTCAGGCCGTTTTGTCAAAACAACGGATTCCTTATCGCTCATTACATATCAGTTTGTTTCTGGGAGTGTCATTTGCGCCATTGGTTCTTTTTTCGTGGCTTATCATAGCGGTTTTGAAGGAGTAATAATGAGTTCTGAATCGCTAATGGCCATCATGTATTTAGGAGCCTTTGGAACCTTATTTTGTTATTTCGTTTCAGTTTGGGTTCAGAAATACGAAAGTTCAGTAAAGGTGGCATTGATATTCTCCTTAGAACCTGTTTTTGCTGCACTTTTCGCCTTTATTTTCGTGAATGAAGTTTTGAGTTTTAAGGAAATAATAGGAACTATCTTTATTCTGTTGGGTGTATTGATGTATCAGGTTTTGAAGAGTAGAACAGCAACCAAGATATTTGGATGATATTATGGTTTTTCTCCTTAAAGCTTAAAAGCCTTTAAATGATATATAGCTTCTTTTGTACTGTTGCCGTAGGAAAGTATTTATGGTCAGAATGATTTTTATCGATTCAAATAATATGGCTATCAAGATGTGTAGTTTATTTTCTCATATCCCAAAATCTCTAATCCTTCACGCTTTCATAAGTCATTGGTTTGTATTTACTCTTTGAATTTCAGATCAAGATTTGCGCATCAATTTTACATGTCGGCTTTAAGCGCCATTCTTTCATCCAGCTACTTAGTTGTCTGTTTCTTAAAATTTCTATACAATAGCAAGCCATAGGTTTAAAAATTGTCGCTGGATATTTATATGAATTAGGCTTAGTTCTTTATGAGTTTTCAGGGCAAACACGTACTTTTATTTTTCTAATTATTTTTAACAAAGCTTACGCGGATTTGGTGTG
Source organism: Lentimicrobium sp. S6 (assembly GCF_013166635.1). NCBI lineage: Bacteria > Pseudomonadati > Bacteroidota > Bacteroidia > Bacteroidales > Lentimicrobiaceae > Lentimicrobium > Lentimicrobium sp. S6. The sequence continues at coordinate 11,625 of NZ_JABKBZ010000019.1, forward strand.
ATTTAAATACATTCCTTAATGTTAATATTTTCGCACGGAAAAAATTTCCGCGCTAGCATTATACCTATAGATTAAACTGTTTTCTTCTAAATATAGCTTTTTAACAAAGTATGCGTTCACCCTGTAATAGTTTTATTGAAAATTGTATTTTTTAATTTTTTTGAGTAACTTTATCAATCAATGAAAAAAGCTCATCAATATAAGAAACCATTTGGTAGCCAAGAGAAACGATTGCTTTGGGCCACTACTCGTTCCGTTTTGGAGACCGATCAATTTAAACACAAAAGGCATGGGAAAAAGAGTAAAAGTCATTGGAGTTATTTTAAAAGAATTCTTAACTTTTTAGTTTGGGGTGCAAAAATTTCAGGTTATTATAAAAAGGGATATGAGAATGCCAGGAATATAGAAATTAATCATTATAAATTAAAATTCTCTAATCTGCCTTCTAATTTTGATGGTTTTAGAATCCTCCACCTAACAGATTTACATATCGACTCCACCCCAGAATTATTACACAGTATTTTACATGTGGTAGATCAAGTAGACTTTGATCTGGCTGTATTAACGGGAGACTATCGTTCAGAAAGCAGTGGAAGCTTTATTCAAATATTAAAACCTATAGAGGAGCTTGCTAAATTATTGCAAAAGGAGTTTCCTCCATTGGCTATACTCGGTAACCATGATACTTGGCTCATGACCCAATATGAAGAGGATTTGAAAATTAGTTTTTTAGTGAATGAGACCATTGAGTTGGAAAGAGATGGTCAAAAAATTCTTGTCTCGGGTGCCGACGATCCATTCTCATATTATACAGATACTACCCTCCAGACTTTTAGTGATAAGCCTGGTTTTAAATTGGCATTGGTACATACGAGTGAGTTAGCCGATATAGCTGCTGATCATAATTATAATTTATATCTTTGTGGACATACACATGGTGGACAAGTTTGTTTACCAGGAGGAAAAGCCCTCATCAGTCACCAAAAAGAGGGAGATGAGTTTATCAAAGGCTTTTGGAAAATGGGAAAAATGCAAGGTTTCACTAGTAAAGGTTGTGGTGTTTCTGGAGTTCCGCTTCGTTTTAATTGCCCAGGTGAGATTACTGTTTTTACTTTGCGCAAATCTTTATAAATTTATTCCTACTTGAGAGAGTTATTTTGTTTCAAAGCACTTTTATGATGTAGATAGAAATATTTTGCTAAATTGACCCGTTAATACATATAATATATTTATAATGAATTTTATAATGCGAAAACTACTTCTCCTATCTCTTGCTATTCTTCTATTTATACGTGGTTTCACACAATCTATTAAAAGACAAACTGCTCCATCCTAGGTTCAAGATATTAAAGTTCTAGAACCTGATAGTTTGGTGGAAGAGGATTTACAATACTTCTTATCGATGCCAAAAAAATGTAATAGAGGAATCAATCTATATGCATTATGCAATAAAGTTGTTAAGTTCACAAGGAGTCCAGAATTTTTCTGAGCCTTTTTTTATTCGTTTAGGACGGGATTGGTCTATTAATATAATTTCTCAGTAAGCTTGATAAGAATAAAGCAGTAATATCTCCTATCCCAATCATATGTTTTTCTAGACATAGAATGGCTTAAGTTGCATACAAAAGGTATATAAGTATTTTTGAAAAAGAACGGCATAGATATCCCTAAAAACATAATATTAAATTGAAGAAATAGAAAGTCCTGTTCAGTATAGGAGTGTGAATATAATACTTCAGTGATTTCCAGCAATACCTAAACAGCATGTGTTGAATTCTAGCTCTTTGCCAATCTTCTCAAAGCCACCCATTGTTTCAACATTTCGCGAGCTTCGGTGGCAGGGTAACCTAAAACAGTACCTCCAGCCGGAACATCATTCATTACGCCAGAACCGGCACCGACGGTTGCGCCAGAATGGATGGTAACATGGTCTTTTATGCTTGCCGAACCTCCAATAATGACACCATCGCCAAGAGTTACAGAACCTGCTAATCCACTGCTACCAGCCATAATACAAGAACGCCCCATGATACAATTGTGGGCAATCTGCACCAAGTTGTCAATTTTACAACCGTCACCAATAATGGTTGAGCTGAATTTACCTCTATCTACACAGGAGTTGGCTCCTATTTCAACGGCATTTCCTATGACTACATTTCCAATTTGAGGGATTTTGTGAAGTCCTTGACCATCCTCACGAGGGCGATAACCAAAGCCATCGGCACCAATGCTTACATTGGTATGGAAAATACAATAGGCTCCAATTTCTGTTCTTTCGCGAATTACAGTACCAGACCAAACCACGGTAGCTGGGCCTATGATGGTATCGTCAAGTATGGTCACATTTGGATAAAGAACTACACCATCTCCTAGAACTACATTTTTACCCACATAGCTATTGGCGCCAATCTTACAGCCTTGGCCTATTTTTGCTGTTTCATGAACCACTGCTGAAGGGTGAATATCTTCTTCGAGCTGAGGAGGGCCCGGATCGAAAACTTCTAATATTTTAGCCATGGCCAAATCCGCATTTTTCACTTTGATAAGAGCGCGATTTTCTCCAGCTTCTAATTTCAAATTATCATTAACAATAGCAACACTGGCTTGAGATGCTTCCCAAAGTTTCACATATTTTCTGTTTCCAATAAAGGTGACATGGTTTACTTTGGCCTTTTCCAATTGCTCGGGTCCTTCTATTTTATGACTCGTGCTTCCTACTAATTCTCCTTTTAATATCTCGTTAAGCTCTTCTACAGTGTATTGCTTCATTGATAACCTCCTCTGTTTTGTTCGTTTTAAATTTTGGTAAAGCTATGAAAAAGGTAGAAACCTGAGATCGTTTTTTAGCTACAATATTTCAATTGAACTTATCAAAAGTTTTATTTCTAATGCTTTTCACGCAAAGTAAATGCAAAGATCGCAAAAGGGATTAGTCAACTGCTTGGAATATATGGTTTTGGAATGTGTTTATAAATACTATTTCACAAATTTCCCTGCATGTTTCACTTCATTATCAGTGCTAATCTGATAGAAATATATACCTGGGTTAAATGAAATGTTATTTAAAGGAAAACTGGAAGCATTATTCATTTGTGAGTATACTAGTCTTCCATTCAAATCGAAAATCTCAATATCATAGCTTTTGCCTTGCCATCCTTCAATTTTAAGAACTGAATTTCTGTTTATAGGATTGGGATAGATGGAGCTAGAAATCGTGTTTTCTTTTTCATTTACAGAACTACATTCAAAGGATTGTAATTTGATATCGTCAATCATCCAACCCGCTTTATTGGACGCTATATCATCACTAATGAAGTTGAATCGAATCATTAAGGAATCTGGATAATAATCTTTTACCCCTAGGCAATAAAGCCATTCAAATGATGCGGTTTCCCAGTCATCAGAACGACCACTAAATCCTGCGTTACCATTAAACAAGGTATCATTATCGTCATAAAAATTCTCCGAATAAAAATAATATCCTGGTGACCATTCACAATTAAACATAGTAGTATCATGAATAATACTTAGCCATGTTTCACCGTTATCGTAAGAAACATCAATATATCCTCCATCGGACAATGTATCGGTATCAAACTTATGTTTAAAACTGAGAATGGCTGGAGAGCCTTCAAACCATAACCAATCTTTTACAGAAACAATAAATGAAGAGTGGATATTCTCCCCATAACTTTGAAGCGTATCGGTTAAAATGGCATAGGGGACAGAATAGGCCTCGTCGAAATATTCTTTCTGAGGAGTCCCGATTTGCCAAATATTATTTTCTTGACTATCGTCAATCCAAATCATGGAAGAAGGGCTCTCAAAATTTATGGTTTCATTATACCACTGTGCGTAAATGTTGTTAAAACCAAATAATACAAGCAGTAAAAGGGTGTTTTTTTTCATTTTAAAGGTTGTTATTAGTGTTCATATGAGCAAATCTATATTTTTGAAATTTTATATGTTTTTATATTATTTATACTATTCAATAGAATAAGGTAGATGCCTTTTTTTAGCTCTGAAACGGAAATATTATCATCCCCAATCAAATATCCTTTTTTTATTATTTGGCCATTAATGTTTAAGATTCTATATTCTGTTTTGTTCTCAAATGGAATGCTAAAAGAAACATATTCTTGGGCTGGGTTTGGTGATATAGCCATGTATACTAATTCATCATCTTCCATAATTCCAGTTATATTACAATTCCATGGTTCTCCAATTGGATTGTTTTCATTCCAATTTTTATAGGTTCCTAGATAGCTTACATTTGAATTTCCGTCTATTTTAAATTGCCAGATATGATGAATATAACAACCTGACATACAATCACCCCAAGCTTTGTCAAAGAATAAAAACTTATCAGTCCCAGAAGATTTATAGCTAAACCTATTTCCGTCTCCAAAAGTTATATTAGGATCTGCATAAATAATTCCATCAACTAATTTTAGCAATTTCAAAACGTAATAAACATTAATATCTAATTCCGTTCTTAAGAGAATAAACGGATTCCTAGATTCTTTATCATATGATATAAATCCATATTTAGTTAATATACTATCCAATATAGGGTAACCGGGATCGTGGTTTAGCCAACTAATGATATTTGGGTTATCATAATCAGGAACTAAGATAATTTCTTTAATCAAATGATTTTTAGGATATTGATGAATACAATACATATCAATTACAGAATCTCTCTCAGGCATTTCAAATTCATAGTACACCGCTGAAAGGGCTTGCCAAACACTATCCAGTACAAGTGGTGGGATTTCTGCTGAGCTATAAAAAAGACTGGAATCACTTTCTAACACCCACTGAAGACAAGCATTTTTAACATCTGCATCGTAATGTGTGCGAAGTATAGGGTTTACATCTGTTTTTGAAGAATATTGTGCAAATGAATGACTGAGAACAGCAACAAATAACAAGAGGAAATATAGCTTTTTCATAAGATAAATGGTTTTGATAAGTTTAAGCTGTAAAGCTAAAAATAATAAGCTATGAAAGCAAAGTCTTTTTTTTACTTTATAAATACATATTAATTCTATAAAGCAAGTTTATTATAAATAAAAAGGGATAATTGCCCATGCATGACCATCATCCCTTTTAAAAATAAATACTATCGAAGAATATTTCATCAAGAAAACTCAATGCCCATCACTTTAAATACGCTAAGTACTTTAATGTAATTTAAGTACTTCTTTATCTTAAATCCCCTGTTTATTATTGGTATACTTTGAAATCAATTCATAGCGTAGATCTTTAAAAAGCTGATGGCTTTTGTTCATCCTTTCTATGGTGATTTGAGTGAGGTAATCTTGGGCTATTTTATGGTTTGTCTTGAGTAATTCCAGAGCGTTTTTATCTATTTCGGCTTGTTCACTAAAGAAACTCGCTTCTAGTGGATCGCGTTTTTCGTGGAGGGTTTTCACTGCATCTTGCCAACGTAAATAGAGGAGGTTATCCACAAAATCAACACCCCAACGAAAGGAGTTTTCTTGGAAAGCAGTGGCATCATAAGTTTTATAGCATTCTGCCACATCGGTTACACCAGAATAAATAGGAACATAAGTGGAAGTAAAAGCATTGTCCACATAGAACCAATAAATACCGCCTACCTCATTGGGTAACCATCCCCTTAACTGGGTAATCATGCCGTATTCTCCTCGGGCTCTAGCTACATTTCTTCTTCTGTTTATCTTGAGTACTTTTCTCATTTCTTCTGTTGGAAAGGGTGTGGCAATTGGGCTTTTCACCATAGTACCACTATCGCTCGGATAATACCATGCTGAGGCATTTTCTTTATCATAGATGGTTCCAGAAAAAGTACTTCTTTGAAAAGCCATAATATCTTGAACGGAGATTTTTTTTTCTGGTTTTACGGAGAAAGGATATAAGCTCAATGGCTCTACCCACTGAGTATATTGGTTTTCACCATCCCAAGGTGAATCCGTGAAACGATTTGGCCAATCGACATAGTTTGGAGCGTATGTGGCATAGAATAACCAGAAACGAGAAGTGGCCCATTCGCGAGGAATAGGAGCATAAGCTTCTTGCCAGATAAAGGCCTTTCCAGAATTTGGATCGTACCAACCACGGTCAATGGCTTCTTGCATATAATTGGAGGAGGCTCTATAATTGGCTTTATCCTCCAAGTGAATTTGTTTAATAATACTCCAGTTTGGAATAATCATGGCATGATCGTCTGGGACTCTTTGAGCAGCCCAAATACAACCAGGTTTTCCACTTTCGGGATCCCATTTGTTGCCTACACTAAATACTTCCAAAACCCAAATTTCTTCGGTATCTGCTATGACTAATGATTCGCTTTCTTCCACACAAGAAGGCAAGAATCCATAAGATTCTAATAATTGAGTGATCAAGACCAGTGCTTCTTCTGCAGTTTTACAACGTTGTAATGCAAAAGCTTGAGCTTGTTCTATGGTCATGATTTGCTTGCAAATGGTTCTGTCTAACTTTAACTCTTCTCGTTGACTTAAAGTACTTTCTCCTATAGCTAATTGATAGGAGTTCATTTGAGGATAAGCGGTTTGGAAATAGGAATTAGTCTCCTCTACCTGAGGGATCTCACCTAATACTTCACCATAATCACCTAAATCACGACCCAAGTCCACCATACCCCAATATACAGGAGCAAAGCTTCCTTTTTTAAACTTTTGTCCGGGGACCAAATGGATTCTACAATCGGGTCCAGCATCGGTGTGGGAAACTATAACAGACCCATCGGCTGAGGCTTTTTTTCCTACTGCAATCACGGTGCAGGAAAACATAGGTTGGATGCTCCATAGGAGGAGGGTAATGAGTAAGATCTTGTTTTTCATAAAATATTTTTTACCACAAAGGTTAACAATGTACTGCACGAAGGTAAAAAAGATATTCATGCTGTCACATTGTTTCTAGGCCTATTTGGTAATTCTTTTTGGGTTTGCGAATCTCCTAAAACTGTATTGTAAATCTAAATATAGGTTTCGAGAGCTGTAGAATAGCCTAAATCATCTATGGTGCAAACCCTTTGGATATTCTCTGGTAAACGAGCTAAAATTTCATAGTTTAGTGAGTTATTCATATCAGCAAATGAGGTAAATGAGATTTCCATATTCCCTTGTTGACCAATCAAAACCACTTCGTCGCCAATATTGATTTTCTCTTTTATCATACTGATATCGCAGAGAATCATATTCATATTAACGCCTCCTATGATATGGGCTCTTTGGCCTTTCACCAACACATGGCCATTATTGCTAAGGGAACGACTATATCCATTGCAATATCCTACCGGTACAATCATGATTTTCATATTATTTTGTGCCTGAAAACTTAAACCATAACCTATAAATTCACCTTCAGGAACTGTCTTTGTTTCCATCACTTGAGTACGCCAAATAATCGCTCGTTTTAATGGGTCAGATTTATCTTTTCTTCTATGAATATAATTAATGAAAGTTTCTTTGGTAGGCCAATAACCATAAAGTAATACTCCAGTTCTTACCATATCTAACCTCGTATCTGGATAGGAAATGGTGGCAGCACTGCTTGCAATATGCTGCAGTTTTGGTTTGATACCATTATCGTATAATAGTTTCCGTCTTTTTCTAAAAACCACCAATTGCTTTTTAATCCTAGTATAATTGGCGATGCTTTCGGCACCAGCTAAATGAGAAGTTAAACCTTGAAGCATTAAATGTTCTTTATTCTCATTAATGATTGGAATGACTTTTTTTAATTCCTTTAATAATAACCCGGTTCTGTTCATACCGGTCTCCACATCAATATGGATTCGAGCAGGGATTTTAAGTGCTTTAGAAAAATCAATAGCCTTTATTAAGATTTCTATATTAGAGATATAAAATTCAATATGATGTTGAATGATCCATTTTAAGTCCTCCTCAAAAATAAAGCCCATGATCATGAGGGTGTTTGAGGAATCCATGACCTTAAATGCTTTTCGAGCTTCTGAGGATGAAAAAACAGCAAAATGATTGACTCCAGAATACTCCAAGGCTGGAATGGCTACTTCTACTCCATGACCATAGGCATTGCCTTTGATGACGGCTGAAATAATTACTTTGGGGCCTACCAATTGTCTAGTGAAGTGGACATTTGTTTCAATGGCTTTGCATTTGATTTCGAGTAGTGAAGTACTAAGCATTAAATATAAGGGTTTAATTATTTTAAATGATGATAAAGGTCTGATATTTCATTCTATTCAGATTTTATCACTATTCTATAAAAACCTTTTCCACAAATTTAGAACTTAAAAGGCGAGCTACTGCGAGGTAGCTAGGGTTAAGGCAAAGGTGGTCACCCACATTATACTTCTTAGATTTATCTTTATGTTTATTGTTTCCAATGTCTACAACCGTCATGTCAGAGGTGATTCCTACTAATTTGATAGTTTTGTCATCTGATGTTAGGCCTTCTTGATCTACATCAAGCAGTCCAAAATCTAGGATAGCCTTGTAGCTTTTTCTCGAATTGTCTTCATCTGCAAATTCAGCTGTATGGCCAATATTGGCTTCACTGATCACGCCATCAGGAACAATATCTTTTTCCTCTAATTCAATAATCTGAGTATAAAAATTAAAAGTATCCGTACACAAATCTAGAAATTGGGTATTATCTAAAGGGCTAGTACCAAAAAAAGCAGCTTCTCCAATTCTAAAATGATTAATACCATTAGGAATTGAAGAGGTCTCAACCATAGGAAGAGTGATGGAGCTTCCACCAGAAACTAAAGGTAATTTATCGCCATGTTTTAATTCAGTAAGCTCTTTATATAAAATGAGTTGAAGGAGTTTGTCGTAGGTTGGTTCAATACCGTACATACATCCTAAATTGCTACCAATTCCAACGACTTCAATATGGGAGAGGTTAAATATGTTTTTATAGAACTCAGCAAAGTCTTCTCGGTTCACACCTTCTCGTAACTCACCAAGCTCTATCATTACCAATACCTTGTGTATTTTACCTTGGTTTTTGGCCACTTCGTTTAAGGCTTTTATGGTTTTAAGAGAGGTGTTGGTGGAGATATCTGCATATCTCACCACATCTTCCAAATAAGCCATAGCTGGGGGTTTAATATAGATGGTAACGAGTTCTGGATTTAATTCTTTGAGGTTTTTGAGACTTGAAAGTCTTGAATCGCCCACCGAGTGTAAGTCTTTTACAATATCAGGAGTTAAGACTTTACTCATAAAATCTTTGTCTCCGCTAAACACCTTGGTAATTAAGCTCCAATGTATGTTGTGCTTATTCAGATAGGTGCTAATTTTTCTGATATTGCTTTTTATTTCCGTAATATTGATTTCTAAATAAGCCATATTGTTATTTATTATTTTCGTATCTCATTTCTGCATATTTTGTAGTAAATCCCATTCTTTCATAGAGTCTTTTTGCTGGATTGTCGTATTCCACATGCAACTTGATTCGCCCCTCACAATTATTAAAGGCTTTTGCAATGATTTGTTTACCAAAACCTTTTCCACGATAAGAAGCATCTACTGCTACATAGACTAAAATCCAATCTGGAATATAATCTCCCATTCCAGTTTTATTCATGATAAGTCCACCGACTAGTTTACTCTCATAAAAAGCAGCCAATGCATAACCACCTTCAGATTTTTCATCGCTAAAAGCATAGCTCAAGCATTTTTGAATATCTTTCTTGGGGTCGCCAAATTTGCCTAAATGGAGGAATAAAAAATCTACAAATTCATCTCTTGTAGTTCCTTTAAATTCTTGATTATTATTAATTCTTTTAATTTCTAACATGTGTGTTTTTATTTGATAATTGACTGATTAATAAATATATGATAAGCGAAGCAGAGATTCCGAAAATATTCGCATCTAAACCCAATGGCAGTTTCCATCCGGTTTCTGCTAAAAATATGGTTGTAAAGCCTCCTGTAATCATGGCTGCAAAAGCAGCAGTGGCATTTGGTTTCTTGGTATATAATGCCATCAGAACAGGAATAAACAGTCCGCTCACCATGAATGCATAAGAGTAGAGCATGAGCTCCAGTACATTGGTCATATAATTGGCCAAAATGATGGCTAAAAACCCAATTGTAATGGTAATAATTTGAGAGATTCTCAGATGTTTTTTATTGTTTTGCGAGGAAGGCCAGATTCGTCCCAAGATATCAGTTTGTACATTTCCTGAGGCGGCCATTAAGCAAGAATCTGCTGTGGATAATATAGCAGAGAAATAGGCTGATAACATTAGTCCCATGAGTCCTACGGGTAAAATGGTATTTAAGAGTAAGGGAAGTCCCATTTCTGCATCAAAGGCTGATCCTGTACTAAATCCTTGAGATTCAAACATGTTGTTTTCGAATGCTACACAGCTCATTAACCCTAAAGCCACTCCCATAAAGGCCATTAAAGGCCATTCGAATAAACCAGCAATATACCAGGCTTTTTTAGCAGTTTTAACATCTGGGCAGCATAAATGCGTTGGTATAAGGTCATTCCCACAAACCAAATCGGAACAATGGTAAATAGCCAATTGATGATTTGTTGCCATTTGATATTCGTCAGGCTTAAAAACTCAGGAGCAAGTGTATTTTGTATGGCTTCGTAGCCTCCTACTTTATAATAGCTTATGGGAATACCGATAAAAATGAGACCTGCCATTAATATAATCCATTGAATAGTATCGGTATAAATAACAGCCTTTAATCCTCCAATAGCAGTATACACTACTGCAATGGCTCCCATGATAATCAATGCTGTTTGTAAGTCAATTTCTATGAAGGTTGCCGATGCTAGTTTAGCTCCTGCTAAAAGCTGTGAACTAGTAAAACCAATATATCCTATCGCTGATATAATTCCCGCCAAAAACGCTACTTTTTTGTTATAGAAAAAGCCAAATAATTGGGGGAAAGTATACCATTTTTCTTGATGTGATAACTGATTAACTCTGGGTATTAAAACCACGGCAGTGAGCCATGCTCCTAGTAATCCTGTAAAAAGCATCCAAGAACCGGATATGCCTATTAAGTACCCAAGACCACCCAAACCAATACTGAAACCTCCCCCAACATCAGTAGCGACAACGGATAGACCAATATGCCAGCTCCCTAATTTACGGCCGCCTACATAATAATCTTCTACACTCTTATTTTTATAATAAAAATAGAATCCAACAGAAATCATGGCAATAAAGTAAACCACAAAAATGATTATGTCTACAATATGTAACATAACAGAACAAGTTTTACTTGTGAATAATAAACGAAAACTGCTAAAAAGACTAATTTCCGGGAGGCCGGGCTGTGGAGCTAGAGCGTGATTTAATACGCTGCTTTAATTGGCTTATAATTGAGTTTTTTGAAGTTAATGGAATCAGGTTCCTTAAAATCATAAATCTTGTTTTTTTTGTGCATCGAAAAGTCTCATACTTAAGAATGCAGTATTTCTATTTTTTTAAAAGAGAACACAAAGATAAGGAATTCAAATGAATTAGTCTAATTTTGAGTTGTTTTTGGCAGGGCAAACTCACACTTTTTTAAGAAAATTAATTAAATATAATAATACCATATATTTATATATTATAGAGTAAATCACTCTTTTGCATTGATTATCTATATGTTATAAGGAATGAAAACAACAAATAATCTAATAAGTATTTTCGGTACTATAGACGATCCTAGAAGCCATATAAACCAACTTCACAATATATCCGATATCCTTCTTGTTGGAATAATTTCAGTGATTTGTGGCGCAGAAACATGGAAATAAATGAGAGAGTTTGCTCAATCAAAAGAAGTGTTTTTAAGAAAATTTCTTACTCTATCAAATGGGATACCTTCTGAAGACACCATAAACAGGGTGTTTTCAGCAATTGACAGCAATCAATTCGAAACTTGTTTTATTGAATGGGTAAATTCAATATCGACAATATAAAAAGTACAAGTAATCGCAATAGATGGTAAAACAATAAGAGGAGCAAACTCTAGAGGGAAAAAGTCTCCTGTTCATATGGTTAGCGCCTGGGCAAGTCAAAATAATTTATTTTTTGGGTCAAGTACGGGTAAATGAAAAATCAAACAAAATAACAGCAATTCCCGATTTAATAGAAAAACTGTGTATTTCAGGCAATATTATCACTATTGATGCCATGGGAACTCAAACTGATATCGCCGATAAAATTATAGAAAGTGAAGCAGACTATATTTTAGCTGTTAAAGGAAATCAAGAACAATTATTAGAGCATATAAAAGATGAGTTTCGTTTCGCAAAACAAATTGAAAAAAATGAAAATATTGATATAGGACATGGTAGAATCGAAACAAGAAAATGCAGTGTAATAACAGATTTTCAATTTATAGAGAACGATGATAACAAATGGAATAAATTAACTCAGATAGTTAAATTAGAATCAATTAGAGAGTTTAAGAATAGCGATAAACAAACTAAAAAAGCATCCCGATATTACATTACCAGCAGGAATGATTCGGCTGAGAAGTATCAGGATTATATCCGTTCACATTGGGGAGTTGAGAATAAATTGCATTGGACTTTAGATGTGGCGTTCTCTGAAGATTCCTCGACAAAAAGAAATAATAATACTGCTCAAAATAATTCTATACTTCTTAAAATCGCTTTGAACTTACTGAAAAAAGAGAAATCAGAAAAGCAGGGAATAGCAGATAAAAGACTTAAGGCTGGTTGGAATGAAGAATATTTACTTAGGGTTCTAAATACTAAAGTATGAGTTTGCCCTGTCTTGGTCCCAAGATTAGTCTAATTTTATGGATTATTACTTCCAAGGCTATAAAAGAATGATAGAATCAAAGTGTACAGTTATGATTTTTAACCAATACTGTCCAAAACAAGTTTTATATTCAAAAAGATTCTTCACTCATTGCATTTAGTTCAGAAAGACAACTCACTATTAGGTGATGGGAAGGAAGAAGTGTTTTGCTTTTTGCAATATCAAAAGCAAGCCACTTCTCCTTTACCTTGCCAAAACGCCAGTCATTTCCATGCGTAGCGAGAAATCTTTACTTATTATTAGGACGCAATTGATTCTTAACCTAAAAACCAAGGTGAAAAGTCCATGACTATTTATCAAAACTAAGCATTGTTAATATTTTAACACAAAATTGCCTTAATTGGGCTTTTCACTTATTTACCAACCGCTCAAATAGCTCTAATTTTGCGCATCTTTTTTTTGAAATACAAACTCAAAGAACAGAAATATTATTCTAAATTTTAATATTCAAATCAATGAAACAAGCATGATTAAAATAATAATTAATCACATCTATTTGGCTATCCAGCAAAACGGCACCGATAAACGTTATTATTATCATGCGGTTCCATCTGACCAATGAAAATAAAATATAAACAGATGAAAATAACCAGAAAAGCACAAGCGGGTTCTTTCGAGTCCAGCGATATCCTTATCCTTGCAGCTCCTGTAGAGGAAGGCGAAGGTAGAGATATCCAAATTGAGTCGGGCGTATTTATGCAATACGGCGAAACCATAGAAAAACTGATTCACCAAGTTTTAGATCAGTTTGAAGTAAACGATGTTCAATTACAAATTCATGATAAAGGTGCCATTGAACCAGTTATACTTGCAAGAATGGAAACCGTGATGCAAAGAGCCCTCAATCAGCAAAAAGGTACCATGTATTAAAACTCCCACAATTTTTACCATGAAAAGAAAAAGAAGAACCATGTTATATATTCCGGGCAACAATCCAGCCATGTTGCTTCACGGAAGTGTTTACGGTGCCGATAGTTTGCTTCTCGATTTAGAAGACGCAGTGGCCCTTAACCAAAAAGATGCCGCTAGAAATTTGATTCAACAAATGCTCAAAAATGTGGATTATGGCAATACCGAGGTTTGCGTAAGAGTGAACCATCTAGATACTCCATTTGGAATGGAAGACCTAAAAGCCATTGTTCCATTGCAGCCAGATGCCATTCGTTATCCTAAAACCGAAACGGTGGAAGAGCTTCAAAGACTCATCACTTTGGTGGAGCAAATTGAAGATGAGCATGGATTACCCCATGACCAAATGACCATTCATATCATGATTGAAACAGCTTTGGGTGTTCAGAATGTATTCGATATTGCAAAATATTCTAAACGTGTAGATGCCATCACCATTGGTGGACAAGATTTAACTGCCGATATGAATATTAAAAGCTCTAAGAATAGCTCTGGTATTGACTTAGCTAGAAAAATGATTGTAATGGCCGCTAAAGCCAATAGAATAGATGCCATAGATACCGTCTGGGCTGATATTGACGATGAGGAAGGCTTGAAACAAGAAACTGAATTCATACGTCAGATTGGATTCTCAGGAAAAGCAGTCATTAATCCTCGACAAATAGACCCAATCCATGAAATATACACCCCTTCCGACGAAGAAATCCGTAAGGCTTATAGGGTAGTGAAAGAGTTCAACAAGAACGATGCAAAAGGTATTGGCGTTTTTGCCATAGATGGAAAAATGGTGGATGCACCCGTAGTCACAAGAGCCAGATACGTTCTGGAATTGGCAGGTGTAGATCATGCGAACATTTAATTTATTAGCGATGAATAAGAATAGTATAGGAAGAGAAATTCCAAAAAAGATAGAAGGCATTGGAGAACTAGAACCATATAGCGGTGCCTGGACCAAATTAAAAAAAGGTTGGATGGATGAGTTAACAAGCCCTCCACCAAATAAAGCCAAAATGCCTCATGCCGTTAAGCTTTGCGAAACGCTGGAAGAGGCCATTAAGAAATCAAATCCTAAAGATGGAATGACGGTTTCTTTCCATCACCATATGCGTAATGGAGAGAATATCTTGGTGAGATCTATCGATATTTTAGCCCAAATGGGAATTAAAGACATCACCTTGGCTTCTTCCTCTTTAAATGAGAGCCACAATTCCATCATCAAATATTTAGAGGATGGTACCATTACTCGCATTTGGACTTCCGGAATTAGGGGCAAATTAGGACAAGCTATTTCATCTGGTATTATGGATACACCCATCACTATCCACTCTCATGGTGGTAGAGTAAGAGCCATTCACACAGGTAAAATCTCCATTGACTTAGCCATTATTGCAGCTTCTGCAGCCGATGAAGAAGGAAATGCAACAGGTTCTATTGGCAAATCTGCTTTTGGTTCCTTGGGATATGCCCATATCGATTCACAATATGCCAAACAGGTAATGGTGGTGACTGATGACTTGGTAGACTATCCTTGCTATCCGCTTTCTATTAAGCAGATTTATGTTGATTTTGTAGTGAAAGTTGATTCTATTGGCGACTCCTCTAAAATTGCCTCCGGAACGACTCGCATCACGAAATCTCCAATGGATTTGAGAATTGCCAAATTAGGTGCCGATGTGATTGAGCATTCTGGTTTCTTCAACGAAGGCTTCTCTTTCCAAGTGGGTGCTGGTGGTGCTTCTTTGGCCGTGGCTAAGTTTATCCGTGAAAAAATGAAGCGCAAAAACCTCAAAGGTAGTTTCCTTTTGGGTGGTGTGACTTCCTATGGAGTAGATATGCTCAACGAAGGATTATTCAAGACCATTTTCGATGTGCAATCTTTTGATGCAGCAGTGAGTACCTCCCTTTATAATAACAAAAATCATATTGAAATTTCTGCTGGATACTATGCCAGCCCTTTCAACTGCGGTTGTGTAACCAATAAATTAGATATTGTGGTTTTAGGGGCTTTAGAGATTGATTTAGACTTTAATGTAAATGTGATTACGGGAGCCAATGGTGAAGTGAGAGGCGCTTCTGGAGGACATAGCGATACTGCTTCTGGAGCCCAATTAACCGTAGTGGTTTGTCCTTCGTTTAGAGGAAGAATTTCCACCATTAATAAGCGGGTACAAACCGTAGTTACTCCTGGAGAAACAGTAGATGTTTTGGTGACAGAGCGTGGAATTTGTGTGAATCCCATGAAACCAGAATTGGAAGAAAATCTCAAAAAAGCAGGACTGAATATCAAGAAAATTGAAGACCTTCAGCAAGAGGTTGAAAAGATAGTGGGAAAAGCCAAAGAGGTAAAATATTCCGATAAAATAGTGGGATTGGTGGAATACAGAGACGGGACCATAGTTGATGTGATTCGTCAAGTCATAGAAGAATAGCAAAGGCAAAATAAATGAGTTCCGAACTCCATAAAATACTTCAAGCTCGGGAAGAGAGAGCCCAGAAACGCAGCGAAATTTTAGCTGGTTCTATAGCTTCTGTGAGCCTGAGCTTGAATATTCCTTCTTATCCAAAACACAATGCGCTTTGCCGCCAAGTGTTTCCATGGATAGTGGAGGAATTGAAAATACATCTATTGGCCCATCGGGTGGATTTGGGAATGGAGGAAATGATTACAGATAAAGCTGGATTACTCTATTTGGTGGCTATAGAGAAGTCTGATGATTTAAAATCGCTCAAGAATATCACCGAAAGCTTCGAAAGCAATCACTCTGTTTCTAGAATACTAGATGTGGATGTGTATGACGAGCAGGCCAAGCCAGTGAGTTCTGGAAAGAAAAAGCCTTGTATCATTTGCAAAGACTGTTCTGCCGTAGAATGTATGCGCGAGCAGAGGCATGACTACGAAGAATTGAGAGTGAAAATGTTCAGCATGTTAGAAGGATATCAAGTCCGACACAGAGCTATGGAGGTCTCCGAGAAACTGAGTGAGCTTTGTAGCCGTGCCCTTTTATACGAAGTAAGCTTGTCGCCAAAGCCTGGACTCGTAGACTATTATGACTCTGGTTCGCATAAAGACATGAACTATTATAGCTTCCTCAACTCAACAGCAGCATTGGCTCCTCTTTGGAAGGACTTTGCTTTAGCTGCTTGGAAAGAGAAGACTAACTTATCTACCGCTTTGACTCAAATTAGAGTATTGGGATTAAAAGCCGAGCAAAGAATGTTTAGCGCTACCCGACAAGTAAATACCCAAAAAGGATTGATTTTCTTATTGGGAATAGGGGTGTTTTCGGTTTCTTACTTGATAAAAAACAATCAAGAACTAAATGACTTAAACATCCGAAATTGCATTAGAGAAATCTGTCAAGATTTGGTGAATACTGAATTGACAGCCTCCTCAAAAAAACAAGCTTCTCATGGTGAAAAAACCTTCCTGAAATATGGAATAAAAGGAGCTGGAGCCAGATATGAAGCCCAAGAAGGATTTCCTGTAGTTTTTGAAAACGCACTTCCGTTTCTAGAGCAGCATCAGGAGAAATTGGATTTTCAAGATAAAGAAGCCATGGGAGAAGTCTTATCTCAAACGCTTTTAAATATCATTTCTAATACCAACGACTCCAATGTATTATACCGAAAAGGTTCTGAAATAGCTGAAAAACTTAAGAAATTGGCTTCAGAGGCTATCGATAAAAAAGATAATTATAATAAATTAGCCACCTTTTGTCGTGAACAGCAAATTTCGCCCGGCGGTAGTGCCGACATGTTAGCTGTCACACTGTTTTTCTATGATGTGAAACAAGAAATAGATTGAAAAATGAATTTTGAAGATACTGATTTTAGATACGAATATTTAGACGTAGAAAATCCTTACGATGTAAAGTTAGTCGCCAAATTCTTAAAAGAAAGAGGTTACGATTATCTTTCTGAAGCCATAGATTCTACGGTGATTCTTTATAATTTAAATGATGAATTGATAGGCACAGGTTCTTATAAAAACCAGACCCTAAAGTATGTGGTTGTGGCTGATAAATTTCGCGAAACGACCGCTTTTCCATTAATCGTATCCTATCTTTCCGATAAAATTTTAGCAGAGAATAAACGCTGCTTTGTCTTCACCAAACCTGAAACTTCGGTACTATTCGAAGGCTTAGGATTTAAAGAAATCGCCAGAGCGGAACCACTATTCTCCGTTTTAGAATTCGGATACGAATCTATCAAAACCTACAAGAAGAATCTTTTAACATTCAAACAAGAAACCAAGAGCGACGATATAGCTACCATTGTAGTCAATTGTAATCCTTTTACCTTGGGCCATCAATACTTAATTGAAAAAGCCGCAGCTGAAAATGAGGTGGTTTATCTATTTGTGGTGGAGGAAGATTTATCTGCTTTCCCTTATGAGGCGAGAAAAAAAATGATTGAACAAGGCATTGCTCATCTCGATAATGTAGTGATCATAGGAACAGGTCCTTATATTGTTTCTGGTGCCATCTTCCCCAATTATTTCTTGAAATTAGAATCTTGGAACTTGATTTCGGAGAAGCAAGCCGAAGTAGATGTGAAGATCTTCGCCCAATATATAATACCTACCCTAGGCATTAAAAAACGTTATGTGGGAACCGAGCATTATTGCCGTACCACTAGAGCCTATAATGAAGCCATGAAAAAAATACTTCCAACAGTGGGATGCGAAGTTCATGAGGTGGATAGAAAAACCATAGGCATGGTTACTGAAGGCGAAAATAAAAACTGTATCAGCGCTTCCAAGGTTCGTTTGGCCATGAAAGAAGGCCGCTATGAGGAAATCCAAGACTTTATACCAGAGGTCACCAAGAAATTTCTAGAATCCCCTGAATCTGATGAGATTTGGGAAAAGTTGAAGTTTGTGGATTAGGATTTTCAAGTTTCTATTCATTCTCTTTGTGTTTTTCTTATTGTTGAAGATGAAACTGTATTCTAATTCTTTACTTATCAAGATTAGCTAACCATCTATTAGCATATCCTTATGGTAGGATATATCCAGCAGGGTTTTACAAATCAGGCGTTTAATGGAATTATAGTTTAAAACATGATCTGCCATCGGAAAACATTTCCGATGAAGCAGCTTGTCCAAACCAAGAAAACCTTAAGGTTATTAATCTTCCACATCTAAAGCATAGCAAATATCAATACTTTTCTGTATTTCATGACCTGTAACAATGCTCATTTGTTCAATTTTTATGATATATATATATATATATATATATCTGATTTACTATCATTTACAAACTTGTATAGTTGTTTAATATTATTTACTTTTGAATTTATTATATATACTGTAAATGTACTAGTCGCTATTTTATATGGGCAGCAGCTGTTATTTACTTAATGATTATTGCGGTTTGATTAGCATTAATGCCATAATTGGCTACAGTAAGGATAGAATAATGGTTTTTATATAGAATCTATAAATAGCACAAAAAAATATGTCATGAGAAAATTTATCCTATTTACATTAATCTTTAGCGGACTTATTGCAAATGCGCAACAAGACGAGCTCATTAATCATCTCTGGTATTTGCAAAAACTCATTATCAATGATGTGGAATATGTGACTCCCATCAACGAAGAAGTAAGTGAGGTGAGTGCTCAGTTTGGTGATAATTATCTAATGACCGGTGTTTGCAATGGCTTTGGTGGAGAAGTGGAGTTTGATGACACGGGAATGGGATTTACTTTATCCGATGTTTCTGTAACATTAATGGATTGCGCCATGAGTGAAAATTCTGAATTTGAATCTCAATACTTTTGGCAGTTCTTCTATGTGGGGACTGAATTAGCACAGCCTTATAGTTACTACATAGTTGATGAAAATGATTACCTCATGCTAACAATTAATAACTCACTCGGTCGCCAAGCTATTTATCATTCTCAGAACACGGTATCTGTAAGCCCAATAAATCAGGCCAATTTTGAATTTAGCATTTATCCCAATCCTGCTAATAGCAAGATATTTATAAAGGATTCTGAAAACAGGAATACACTATCAGTAAATTTTACGAATATACTTGGTCTACAAATCATGAGTAAATCGCTCATTAATAACCATACAGAATTAGATGTTTCACACCTCAATGCAGGAGTTTATCTGGTTCAAATTTATGAAGAGAATGAGTCCCTTCTTCATTCAGAAAAAATTATAATAGAATAGGTTTGCATCATAAATAGAACTCCAAACGGCGATTATCCATAAAGCTTACGTGTAGTTTTTTCTTTGGCTTGAGGGAATACAATTTGGATGACGCTTATCAGTTAGTATTACAAAGTATTGTAATTCAGACCAAAAATAATAACGAATAGCACGGGCGTTGTGCAAAACAAAGGTAATTTCAAATGAAAATACTGGAATATTTATTTATTGTACTTTTGCCGACACATTAAAAACAATATGCACGAGCTTCCAGTTTTAACATTACCAGCATTACTGCAGCAATCAGTTAAAAGATTTACTGATCGTCCGGCACTTGCTTTTGTTGGTAAAGATCCAATAAGCTATAGGCAGTTCGATAAAAAAAGACTTGCTGTTAATTCCTTGCTTGAAAAGTTAAAAATACAAGCTGGTGACCGCGTGGCTTTACTAAGTACAAATATGCCAAATTGGGGAATCACTTATTTTGCTATTGCTTCTATGGGTGCTGTTGTAGTCCCAATTCTTCCAGATTTTAGCGAATACGAAATAGATAATATTTTGACCCACTCTGAAGCAAAAGCCATATTTGTTTCAAATGGTTTAAAAGCCAAAATCAAAAACTTCCAAAAGGAAACATTATTACACCGTATACTGATTGAGGATTATTCAATACTGGAATCTGATCGGCCAAAGGTTCGCTTTAAGGAGGCTTCCATCCCCAAAAGGAAACACACAATAGTTGAGGAGGATCTGGCAGTCATTATATACACATCGGGAACAACCGGGAAATCAAAAGGCGTCATGCTCACCCATAAGAACATTGTTTCCAATGCCGTTTCCAGTGGTGGGATTCAGGAAATTAATCCCTTCGATCGTTTTTTATCTGTCCTTCCCCTTTCTCATACTTACGAAAACACCATCGGCTTTATTCTTCCGATTCTCAGGGGTGCCTGTGTTTATTATATAACCAGACCACCAACCCCAGCAGTATTACTTCCGGCACTCAAAGAGGTACGACCAACCTTAATGCTTACTGTGCCCTTAATCATCGAAAAGGTTTACAAGAGCAAAGTTCTACCCTCTTTCAATAAAAACAAGCTAACGAGAGCATTATATGCTATGCCTTTCTCACGAAAGAAGATGAACCTATTGGCCGGTAAAAAACTGATGCAAACCTTTGGTGGCGAACTGAAGTTTTTTGGAATTGGAGGCGCTAAACTCGATAAAACAGTAGAGATCTTTTTACGAGAAGCCAAATTCCCTTATGCCATTGGTTATGGACTTACTGAAACAGCTCCATTGCTGGCTGGTGCGAACCCAAAACATACAAAGCTGCAGTCTACAGGACCCAAACTCGAAGGAGTAAGCCTCAAAATCAATAATCCGGGGAAACTCACCGGCGAAGGAGAGATTTGGGCAAAAGGTCCTAATGTTATGAAAGGCTATTATAAAGAACCAGAATTGACCAAGGAAGTTCTGAGTGAAGATGGCTGGTTTAAAACAGGTGATTTAGGTATCATTGATAAAACCAACCACCTCTATATTCGTGGACGTAGCAAAAATGTGATTATTGGACCTGGAGGTGAAAACATATTTCCTGAAGACATCGAGTCTATTATCAATAATTTCAAACATGTAGCCGAATCGCTTGTCATTCAGCAAAAAGGTAAATTGGTCGCCATGGTACATTTCAACCGAGAGGAAATTGAAGAAAAGTACAAAAATGTGAGAGAAGAAATTGAAGCCAAGTTTGAAGACTTGAGCAAAGAATTGCAAGAGTACGTCAATGCTAGGGTAAATAAGTTTTCTAAAATCCAAATCGTTGAGCCTCACAAAGAGGAATTTACAAAAACGGCCACCCAAAAGATCAAAAGATTTTTATACCAAAGAGTACCAGTATAAGATCTGTATTACGATTTGTAAGAGATACAGCTTTACCAGTCCATTTAATATCATTTCCGCGTAAATCATATAGAATGATAATGGATTGCTGAATTCCATCATAAAACATTTCCTTTGGAGTAGAAGTCCATAAAACCTCATCAAATAAATGACAAGGTTTTTAAATATCTTGTTTGCCCAGAGTTCTATATTGTTCTGCTCAGACCGAATTGTATTCCGGCTTTTAACTTATGCTTTGAGATTAGAGTAGAGGTCGGCAAGAAGAATAGATTACTCATAAGATACTCTGGCCGACTTAAAAATAAGCGGATTCATCACCACGGGCTTTGCTAGTGCATATTCATGTTGAATGACGTATCGGTATAGTATCGTTCGAGCCCTCAGCCTTTTTTAAAATTCCTTTAGCAAACCAGGGCCTCAATCCTTTCACTTTGTTCAAGGCTTTGATCCCTTTGACCTGCAGAATAGCACTTCCCTGCTCCGGATTTTAATGACCTCAGCTGGCGAGCCAAAAAACAATCTGGAGCTTTCGTTAAAAAATGCTTCTGTTTGAGATGTTTATTGTGAAATAAGCATTGAGTTTGAAGCATTTTAGAAAATCTAGCGTAGCTTTTTTGAGGGAAGCAGCTGCAGTCTTGACTTTTTTTGCTTCGTTTTATGTGTTAAGACAAAAAATGATGATCTAAAGTTCATTTCTTTGTATGCAAATACTTCGGTACCGCTCATACAGATATCCTCAACTAAAACCTACGTATATAAAACCATCCTCCACTAATATAAACACAGCACACCCGTTTGTAAGCATTCTATGTACTTTAGGCATAATTGATTACCCTGTTTTATCTTGATATCGCATATATATGATATAGCACATTAATAAATTAATTTAGGAGGATCAAATAATGACAGATGAAGCCACCAATGCAGATGATTTTAGGGACACCACATGGTTTAAAGAGATTGAAGAGATTTATCAAAGCTTTTCATTAATCATTGATGATAGGTATAAACCTGGAACAAAAAAAGAGATAGACCATGCCAAAATTAAAGTTGAAGAACTTAAAAAAAAGCATAAAGGAAACAAGGATTTTAATAAGGAAATAAAATATTTGGATGACCTTTTGGTTGACTCAGGAAAAAGAAGATTCAATGGTTCAAAGTTCACCATTATCGGAGTATTCCTGGGTATTTTAGTCATGTTCTACATGAGCAATAGGGTGGAAGAAAAATCTGGTGATTTAAGCATAGATAAAGCCGAATCTATACAGCTAGATAAAATTGTTAAATTGGAAAGAAAAATTAAATCGGCTAAAGATGAGATTGAATATTCCATGACTTATACTATTCCATTGAAAAAGGAAATAGAAGATTTAAAAAAGCAAGAGCAAAGCAATCAAATTATTGAACGCATAGCTGCAAAAGAAAAAAATCTAGCCAGTTCAGAGGAAAATAACAGAATCAGGGAAACCACTATCAGCGAATCAAAAAAACAAATCGAATTTCTGAAATCTATGTCAGCAGAGGAGTATCGTGATTATAAAATAGGAAATGATCAAGAGGCAGCAGACTCTGTAAGTGGATATGCTTGGAAAACAATATTGTGGTTTTTACTTTATTTATCCGCTATGTTCCCCTTTGTGTTCACCATCGATAAAAGAGGTAAAAAAGACAAATCAAAATGGCTCAAAATCATTGGTGCCATATTAGGGAGTGCTCAAACAGTTAGATATAGAAGGTCTGATGGTTCAACTTATGATGACAATTCCTCATATATTGGAGCTTTTGCAACAGCTATTGCTTTGCCTGTCGCTGCCATTGCACTTACAATTGTGCTTCTCCCCTATATTGCCACCATAGCCTTTGTTCGTAATATTATTGTTCCTTATTTTTACTAGAGAAAAGCATTTATCAGTTATCAATTTTTGAAATAAGTTTGAGCTTGCTATCCATCGGAAACTTTACCGATGGAGCTGCACGCCCAAAACCAAAAAAACCTCATCAAATAAATGACAAGGTTTTTAAATATGCTAAAATTCTTAAAGGCTATTCGTCTTCAACATCCAAAGCATCTAAGAAATCTACACTCTTCTGAATCTCATCGTGCATCACCTTATCTACTTCTATAAATGCTACTTTTGTTCTGTATGCAGCAATAAAGTCTTCGATGACCTCACTTGATTTTGCAGGGCGACGGAATTCTAAAGCTTGTGCAGCATTGAATAACTCAATGGCTAAAACTCTCATGGTATTCTCCGTGATTTTATAGGTTTTAGTAGCAGCATTAGCACCCATACTCACGTGATCTTCTTGTCCTTGAGACGAAGAAATAGAATCGGAGGAGGCTGGCATGGTATATTGCTTACTCTGAGAAACAATGGAAGCAGCAGTATATTGAGGAATCATAAAGCCGGAATTGAGTCCTGGCTTGGCTACCAAAAATGATGGCAACTCCCTTTGTCCTGCCACTAATTTATAAGTTCTTCTTTCGGAGATATTTCCAAGCTCGGCCAAGGCCAAACCTAGTGTATCGAGTGCAATAGCCAAAGGTTGTCCGTGGAAGTTTCCTGCTGAGATGATTAAATCATCCTCTGGGAAAATATTTGGATTATCAGTAGCACTGTTGATTTCTGTCTCTACCACTTTCGTCACATAGCTAATGGCATCTTTGCTGGCACCATGAACCTGAGGCATACAACGAAAGCTATATGGGTCTTGAACATGAACTTTATCTCTAGTGATAATTTCACTACCTTCTAATATCTCACGGATGTTTTTGGCCGTTTCTATTTGCCCATCATGAGGCCTTATCTCGTGTACTTTTGGGTGGAAAGGCTCAATTCTACCATCATAAGCATCCAATGAAATGGCGCCAATAAAGTCGGCTAAGAAGCTGATTTTTTGGGTCTCAATCAACTCGTAAACCGCATAGGCTCCCATAAACTGAGTTCCATTCAGTAAAGCTAAACCTTCTTTTGATTGCAATTCTATAGGCTTCCACTTGAATTCTTTATTGATGGCCTCCCCTGTTTTTACTTCTCCATTATGAAAGGCTTTTCCTAAACCAATTAATGGAAGTGCTAAATGAGCCAAAGGAGATAAGTCACCACTAGCTCCTAAGGAACCTTGCTGAAAAACCATTGGATATATACCATTATTATAGAAATCAACCAAACGCTGAACTGTAGCCAATTGTACTCCCGAATTTCCATAGGAAAGAGATTGGATCTTTAGGAAAATCATGATTTTCACAATCTCCATTGGAACCAAGTCACCAGTACCACAAGCGTGAGACATCACTAAGTTCTTCTGTAAAGTTCCGAGGTCTTCTTTTGAAATGGAATGCTTGTATAAGGAACCAAATCCTGTATTGATACCGTAGATTGGGCCTTCGTGAGTTTTCATTTTCTCATCTAGGTAAGTGCGGCATTTCTCTATGTTTTCGATAGATTCGTCCGATAAGGCGATTTTATAATCACCAAAAACAATACTCTTTACAATATTAATATCTAATCTATTACTTGAAATATAATGTGTATTCATTTTGTTCTATTTTAAAACCATTGCGGTATCCTTCAACTCTGTCAGGTCAAGCAGCGGTTAATGTTGTTGAATTATTTTTTGAAAATATTTTCTAAAATTCAATTAAACACAGAGTGCAGAACGATTTACACAGATTTTAAATTTCAATTGCCAAGTCATTATTTATTGTTTTTTGATGACAAAATAGTCATCATTATCCTTAAACGGCAAAAATAGCCTCAATATCCTTTCAAAATACAGAAATTATCTCAGTTTTACACTTAATTTGACTTATTCTGACTTATTAAACCATTGGAATCAATACTGTCAAATACATATTCCATTTTAAAAAAGATTCTTCACTTCATTACATTAGGTTCTGAAAGACAAAGTATTAGAATATGATAGGAAGTAAGAAGGCCTTTGCTT
This sequence comes from Lentimicrobium sp. S6, assembly GCF_013166635.1. Lineage (NCBI taxonomy): Bacteria > Pseudomonadati > Bacteroidota > Bacteroidia > Bacteroidales > Lentimicrobiaceae > Lentimicrobium > Lentimicrobium sp. S6. Next base: position 37,352 of record NZ_JABKBZ010000019.1, read on the forward strand.
TTGGCATTGAAAAAAGCAAAGGCCTTTTTCCTATTCTTTGCCATAAAACCAGTCATTCCGAAGCGTAACGAGGAATCTTTAATAATTATTAGGGCACTATTGATCTGGAACATTCATTAAACCAGGGCATCTACATTGCTCAAACTTATCAAATAAGCACCACAAGCCAATCCTAAAAAACACATATCTTTGTCAAAAAAATACTTTGGGCTCATTATTATATTATTTTCTAAAAATGCTATCCTATTTACCATTCTGGTTTTTGCATGGTATAGCTGACTTTTTATGGGTGTTGAATCATTATATCATTGGCTACAGAAAGAAGGTAGTGATGGATAATTTGATTATCGCCTTTCCTGAGAAAACAGAGAAGGAGAGGATTAGCATCTCTAAGAAATTCTATCACAATTTCTTCGACTTTATTGTTGAAAGCATTAAAGCTTTTAGTATGAGTGCTTCTTCCTTTGAGAAACGATATGTTATCGAAAACTATAATGAAGTGATTTCCTTTGTGCAGAAAAATAAACAAGGTGCTGTTTTAACAGCTGCTCATGCCTTTAGTTGGGAGTGGATGATTTTTGCTGGGCATATCTTACCGGATAATATAAACGCCTATATATCCTATACTCCACTTAGCAACAAATCGCTGGACAAGCTGATAAGAAAGAATAGAGAGCGTTTTGGATTAGAGCTAAACAGAGCCAGTAAATTTGCTGAAAAATTAAAAAAACATGACGAAGATAAATTTAGTCTTTGTGGATTAATTGCCGACCAATCTCCTAAACAACAATATAAATTTAGAGGAAACTTTTTTGGTGTGGATGTGCCTATTTACACGGGTCCTGAGCGCTTAGCTAAGGAAATGGATCAGAGTATCTGGTTTATGTATATCGAAAGAACAAAGAGAAGTCATTATAAACTACATTTCGAATTGATTACCGACAAACCCAAGGAATTTGAGACTGGAGAGATTACTATGATCTATATAGAAAAAGTGGAAAATATGATTCGTAAGAATCCGGATAATTATCTTTGGACGCATCGCAGATTCAAGCACAGGGCTAAATAGTCCTTGTCGAGCATAAAAAAAGCGGTATCAATACCGCTTCCTCTTTATTTTTTGTCTTCAATTTCTTTAGGAGTATCATCATCGTTGTCTTCCCCAACTCCTTTTTTAAACTCCTTAATACCGCTACCCAATCCTTTCATTAATTCTGGGATTTTCTTCCCTCCAAAAATCAATAATACTACTACAGCTATCAAAGCTAGTGACCAAACGCTGGGCATTCCGTATAATAAAATATGTGTTGTCATAGTTTCAAGTATTTACGTAGTGCAAATATATAAAATTGATCACTAGCAGCAATATTTATTGTTTATTGTTTTTTCTTCTCAAAATTAGGCTCTATTCAATCAATCTACTATTTTTGCAAAATGCAAAATAACGAAGATAAATTTAAGAAGGTTGTAGCACATGCCAAAGAGTATGGTTTTGTCTTTCAATCCAGTGAGATATATGATGGTTTAGCAGCCGTTTATGATTATGCACAGAATGGTGCCGAACTAAAGAAAAACATCAAAGAATATTGGTGGAAAGCCATGGTTCAAATGCATGAGAACATTGTGGGAATCGATTCTGCAATCTTTATGCACCCTACCACTTGGAAAGCTTCTGGTCACGTAGATGCTTTTAGCGATCCCATGATCGACAATAAAGATTCCAATAAACGATATCGTGCAGATGTTTTGGTGGAAGATTATTTAGCGAAAATTGAAGGCAAGATAGAAAAAGAAGTCACAAAAGCTGAAAAGCGTTTTGGCGAGGCATTCGATAAGGAAGAATTCTTAAAAACCAATCCAAGAGTTTTAGCCAATCAAGAGAAAATAGCCAGCATCACAAAGCGTTTCTTTGGTGCTTTAGAAGCTGACGATTTAGACGAGGTTAAGAAAGTGATTGAAGATTTAGGAATTGCTTGTCCCATCTCTGGCTCTAAGAACTGGACCGATGTTCGTCAGTTTAACTTGATGTTCTCCACTCATATTGGCGCTGCAGCTGATGGTGCCAGCGAAATTTATCTCCGTCCTGAAACCGCACAAGGTATTTTTGTAAACTACCTCAATGTTCAGAAAACAGGCCGCATGAAAATCCCTTTTGGTATTGCCCAGATTGGAAAAGCCTTCAGAAATGAGATTGTAGCTCGTCAGTTTATCTTCCGTATGCGTGAGTTTGAACAAATGGAAATGCAATTCTTTGTACGTCCAGGTGAAGAACTTAAATGGTATGAGTATTGGAAAGAAAAGAGAATGGCTTGGCATGAGTCATTGGGAATGGGAAAAGAAAATTATCGTTTCCACGACCATGAGAAACTAGCTCATTATGCCAATGCTGCTGCTGATATAGAATTTCGTTTCCCATTTGGATTTAAAGAATTAGAAGGTATTCATAGCCGTACCGATTTCGATTTAAATGCTCACGAAGAGCATAGTGGTAAAAAGTTAAGATATTTCGATCCTGAAATCAACGAAAGCTATGTGCCTTATGTTGTAGAGACTTCTATTGGTTTAGATAGAATGTTCCTTACCGTATTGGCTCATTCTTATAATGAAGAAAAATTAGAGGATGGCTCCGAAAGAACAGTCTTGAATATTCCTCCTGTTTTAGCTCCCTATAAAGCCGCTATTCTTCCATTAATGAAGAAAGATGGTTTACCCGAAAAAGCAAGGGCTATCATTGACGAGTTGAAAATGGACTTTATGTGTCAGTATGATGAGAAAGATGCTATTGGTAAGCGTTACCGTCGCCAAGATGCCATTGGTACTCCATATTGTATCACCGTAGATCATCAAACACTCGAAGACAATACCGTCACTATTCGTGAAAGAGATACTATGCAACAAGAAAGAGTAGCTATTAGTGAATTAAGCGCTATAATTGCCAAGAAAATTAAAGGCTGAAAAAGCATTTTGCTCTCAATAAAAAAGGATGTCATCGCTCTAAGCGATGACATCCTTTTTTTGATTTCTAAAGCATTCTAATGCTCATGCCATCCTGTAATCATGGATTTAAAGTTGGCAAACTTCTTTTTGCTCAAACTTGCAAAATACAAGTGAATAAGTAAGAATAGTGTCAAAAAGAAACCCATCATCATATGCAATAATGCAGTAAGCATGGTTCCGTTTAATCCCCATATTTTATGTATGATCAATTCTGGATATAATAAAGCGATACCCGTAATCATAAGTACAGGAAGAAGAATATAAATTACACCTACATAGCTTAGCTTTTGTAGGGGGTTAAATTTTTCATCTTCTGTTACTGGAAACGGAGTAGATTCACCTTTAAACATGCCATAGGCATAATACCGGCTTTGTTTCATCAATCGGTCCATTAAGCCTTTTTTCTTCATTACATAGAACTTTTTATTAGGTGAGAAAAAATTAGTCACCATAAAAAAGACGTATGCAATAACAATCAATATTCCGGCTACATTGTGCACAGCTATTGCAGTTTGAAACTCGATAAGAGGGTTTTCAACAGGAGAATATTGCATACTCAATCCTGTGACTATCAGGGCTAAAAATAGAATTGCATTTATCATATGCCAAATTCTTAACCAAATGGGATATAAATAAAGTCTATTTGCCATGATTTTTCTTTTTTGAGATTCTGAGAAGGATTGCATGCGTAAGGATAGCCAAAATACTCAAAGCAAAAATTACGATAGTAAAAACATTCAAGAAATAATTCTTAGATGCTCCTATTACATAAGATTCATTGAGGAGGCTGGCGTTATAAAAACCATACTTCTTTCTGTTTTCTTGTGATTGATACCTATAAAGACTAGCCATTAACAAGGAGTTCTTGGAATGACACTCTTTACAGTTTTTTACACTCTCTTCAGCAGGAAGTATTTTATGTGCTACCAATGCTTCACCGTTTAAATCACCATGACACTCAATACAACGAACCTTATTATAATGGGCTCTCTGATTGGGTAAAAAATCGTGACTGGTAGCCAAATCTTTAAAAGGCTCATCCGTATGCAAACGCATATGACTTTCCTGATTATGGCAGTTCATACAAGCATCATTATTCTTGCTGATAGTAGCAATAAGGTCTTCTGTATTGCGATAGTCCAGTTTATAACTATGTGGGTCGTGACAACTCCAACAGCTAAAATTAGGAAGTGTTTCGGGACTATGCACACTGGCATTAAAATCCGCTTCTATTTCTTCAAATTTAAAATGCTCCCAATCTTCGTCTCCACCATGACAGTCGATACATGTATTGAGAAACTCCATACGAAGTCCGCCATCATGGGGAAAGGTTCCGTACTCATCGGTATGACAATCGGTACATTTGAAATTCCAATGGCTGGCAGAATAAAACATGACCGTATCCACATAAAATTCTTGTGGCATGATCTTTCTTACATCTAATTCTGTCCAATCGTTATAAAAAGTATAAAAGGACTGCCCGTGGCATTTTAAACAATGATGGTTTTCTCCTGCATTTTCATAATCCTTAATCTCTTCTTGCGCCACAATTGCATTAGAGAAAAGAAACGCAAAACTCAGGAGAAAAGCCAAGCTATATTTATGTGATAGCTCTACCATCTATTATTTCTTAAAGGTAGCTCGCATATAATTGATCACTGCCCAACGATCTTCTACATCTGGAATTTTGCCTTCATAATTAGGCATTTCATCACGACCTATGATAGATTTGTAAAACATTTCACCGTCGCTCATGGCATGAAATTCAGCACTTGAAAAATCGCCAGGAAAAGTATCTAATTTAGCTGCCTTTGGGCCATCACCTAAACCATTATTACCATGGCAAGATTTACAATGCTTACTATACATCATTTTACCTACTTTTATTAGGCTAGCATCATCGGCATAAGGATTAGTCATGCTTTGGTATTCCGCAGGGGTTTCCCAAGGACCTCCTTTTTTCTGATCTTGAGGTAGTACGAATGCCATCAAAGAGAAGGCAAAAGCCACTGTAGCTATTGCAAATACTGATTTTTTTATTGAATTCATTTTAAAAGTTTTTTAGTTAAAGATTCATTTAAAAATTCCATAAACGAGTGATATTGAAACCAAAACGGAATTCCGTTTCAGATAAATCAGCTTCGTTATACATATAAATATCTTGAGGTACAATTCCATCTGCTGTAGAAATAAATATTTGGAAAGCATGAGTGCTAGTAGCTACCTCATAAGCAATACCAAAATTCGATTTCCAAGCATTCATCACATTTGTATTCTCGTGCATGCTTTGAATATTAAGAGGAGTAGTATACATGATTAAAATGGACGACTGTGGTGAGAATTTAAATCTCATATGTCCACCCAAGCCAATCACATCATGTTCGTAACCTGTGATGTTCGCCTCTGTTGATATTACAGAATTAAAATGAGTAAAACTCGCATTTAATTCCAATGAAAACCACTCGTTAAACTTTCTACCAGCAATAAACTGGCCAAAATAACTCATTCTATCTGCAAAGGCATAATCATCACCAAATACGTCATCACTTTGCCCATTTATAGCCATGTTTCCATATACGGTAAGGGTAATAGGAATGGTGTTTTTACGAGTTTGTTTTAAGAAAGTCCACTTGGCTTGAAACTCATTATACATATTCTTACGTGTGATACCATAACCCAGCATAATATCATCGGTAATAGAATAGTTTAATCCCATACGGGTATTTGCCGATGGTGCATAAATGCCCCAAAGGTCAGATGCTCCACTGCTTTTAATCAAACCAAAACGATGTTGAATATGCATTTCCAAAGTTTTCTTACTTGGAACTACCGTGGTTTGATTATCAATTAAAATTCCACTTTCAAAAGGGGCACGGATTGGACGATCTTTTGGTTTCTCAGTTTCTGTATCCTGAGCAAAAGCCATTCCAAAACTCATATAAAGCCCCAATATAATAAATACTATCTTTTTCATTTTCTCAAATTTTAAAATTCATACTAATTATTCAAGGCGCCTTGTTCTATCCACTGTAGGATAATTGCCGCTTCTGAGCTTGTATACTTCTTCCAAATATGTGTTTCAGTATCAGGATGAGTGAAGGTATAGATGGAACTTTCTTCTGGCTGAACTGTATTTACATAAGCTGGAACTACAGCAGCATAGGCATTGTCGGTAGTTAAATCAGGAGCCGTACTTCCTGTTTTATGACAAGAGGTACATTTGTCATTGGTATTCCAAATAGGAGCTATATCCTGGGAAAAATATATAGTATCCATAGGATCTGGTGCTGGAACTATGGGTTCAATATTAAATTTGTATTGACAAGAGGAAAAAAATCCCACTAGGCCAAATACCAATAAAGTATATTTTAATAATTTATTCATGATTTTGATTTATTTTAATGAATAATAAAGTACAAGATACAAAATTTCATTGTTATGGTTTGTAAGCTTAAAACCAACTTAATCATCGTTTAGGAATTAGTAATTAGTGTAAGCTGTAAAAAGGCTCCAAACAAATTGAAGCCTTTTTTTATACTGATTAAATAATTCCAAATTCTTATTGCATGACAGCTATGGAATTGATCAATAGTGTTTTCACATACTCGTAGTTGTGAACACCTTGCGATCTATCTTCTACCACAGTAGCATAATTATAAAAAGCACCTGCTTGATTTATTGTGTATGTACCAGGAACAACATGTCCATCTGCATCTAATACACCTTGAGCCATCAATAATACTTTTAATTCTTCCGTTAAACCAGCAATTTCAGTTTGCTTTCCATTAATATCTAAATCTGTAGCATCAGGGTGACAAGTGGTACAAGCACCAACACCAGCAGAGAATTTATGTCCTCCATAATCAGCACCTGGGGTATATTTCACGTGACAATCTAAACAAGAGCTTTGTTGACGGTGAACATCAGAACCTGGCTCAGGATATCCTGCTCCAACTTCAAAACCACCTATACCTTCTAAAACTGTTGATTGAGGTCCATGGTGAGGTCCATAATGAGAACTTGTAATAGCAAAATTACCATCTTCATCGGCTACAGGAGCTGGACGACGCGGTTGGTGACAACTAGCACATAAATTAGAATGACCCATGTCCATTGTTGTTGTATGGTCATCCATAATAAGAGTAAATGGCGCAGTAGCGTTTAATGGGGTTAAATCACCATCTTCAGGATCGAAGCTAACGTGACTACCATGACATGTTTTACAAGAAAAAGCAGTAGGAATAGCAATACTTGTAGCTGTAGTATCCATACCTGTTCTAAGAGTTTCTGTAAAACCTTCGTGAGAGTGACATTTTGCACAATCATTTCTTCCACCTGCATAACCCACGAAATCTCCAGTTGCATGTTGTGACATTTCATAAGAATGGCCAATACCTTCCATTTTAGCTAAAGTATGGCATTCCAAACATAAAGCATTTCCGTCAACACCATCAGTACCATCAGTACCGTTTACACCATTGGTACCATCAGCACCAGCAGGACCAGCAGGCCCCTCTTTTGTACAGTTAGAAAATACCAGCGTCATACCAGCTAATATTGCTAACATAAAATAAAAGCTAAAATTCTTTTTCATAATAATTATGTTTTAATAAGTTTTGTTTTTCTCCAAAGCAAATCTAAGAATTAAGAATTTATTAACAGTTATTAACACCATGATACTAAACGCATGGAAAATGTTTATAATTACTATAATATTGATTTAGATCAATATTTTTACGATATTTGTCAATACAAAACCTGAATTCTGTATTATTTTTTCTTTTTTTATTAAAAAATATCAATTAACTAAACCTATTATGAAAAACATTGCTTCTTGTTTAAGCTGCGATATTAAGCTAAATATGTTCTGTCACATGACTGATAATCAGCTTAATAATGTGAATGACCACCGCAAAGAAGTTCGTTATAAAGCAGGGGAAACCATATTTAAGACTGGGGGGCCTTTAACTCATATGATTTGCCTAACCAAGGGTATGGTAAAAGTCTATTTAGAAGACCCATACACAGATAAACGAATATTACTATCAATTTTAAAACCTGTTGAGTTGGTCTTAGGACCGGGTTTTTTGGTTGACAACAGCCACCATTTAACTGCAGTGGCCATGGAAGAAACCACTGCTTGTTTCATTAATATAGAGGAACAAAAAAGTATAATGGAGAGCAACACAAAATACACCATGGCCATTTTAGAACATGTTAATAAAAAAGTAATCAAGCAATTTGAGAAAATGCAGTGTTTGACTCATAAACACACCCATGGGAAAATGGCTGATGCCTTATTATATTTAGCAAATGCTGTTTATGAAAATGATGTGTTTGATACCTTATTAAGTCGTCAAGACTTAGCAGACTTATCGGCCATGACCAAAGAAACCACCATACGATTGCTTAAAGAGTTTTCTGATGAGGGCATTATTAAATGTGAACAAAATCACTTTGAAATTTTAAACAAAGAAAAATTGGAGAAGATTAGTATTTCGGGATAGTAATTGAGTGGTTGCGATGGTTACGTAGTTACGATGATTGCGTGGGTAAAATGGTTGGGGTGGTTACGTGGTTGCGATAAATAGATTTCTCCTTCGTGGAGCTCAGTCGATGACGCAATATGTGAAGAGGAAAGAGAAAAAGATTAACGGAAATAAAAAAAGCAAGGACAAAATTGTTTGCCCTTGCTTTTTAAATTCGCGTAAACCGGTGTAATTCGCGAATATCTATTATGATTTATTTTTTTTCACAGTCTGTAGGAATAACTCGTCCAACTGAGCTTGTGCAACTTCTGAAGGTGAATCGATCATCACATCACGGCCTGTATTGTTCTTAGGGAAGGCAATATAATCTCTAATAGAATCAGAACCTCCGAACATAGCGGCAAGTCTATCAAAACCTAAAGCAATTCCACCATGAGGAGGAGCGCCAAACTCAAAAGCATCCATTAGAAAACCAAATTGTTCTTGTGCTTCTTCGTCTGTAAAACCTAAATGTTTAAACATGAGTTTTTGTAAATCACGATCATGGATTCTGATAGAACCTCCTCCAATTTCAACACCATTAATCACCATATCGTAGGCATTGGCTCTTACTTTTCCTGGCTCTTTATCTAATAAATGAAGATCTTCTGCCTTAGGAGAAGTGAAGGGATGGTGCATGGCATGATAACGCTCTGTTTTCTCGTCCCACTCTAATAATGGAAAGTCTATCACCCATAGAGGTGCAAATACATTTGGGTCTCTTAAACCAAGTCTTTCACCCATTTCTAGGCGAAGCTCGTTCATGGCTTTTTGAGTTTTCTCAGTATCACCCGACATGACTAAAACTAAATCTCCTGCTTCTGCATTCATCATTTCTGCCCAAGCTTTCAAGTCTTCTTGACTATAAAATTTATCAACTGATGATTTAAAACTACCATCCTCATTACATTTTACATAAACTAATCCTTTGGCACCAATTTGTGGCTTCTTTACAAAGTCTATCAATTTATCTAATTGCTTTCTGGTATAAGTTGCACAAGTTTTCGCATTGATTCCTAAAACAATTTCTGAGTCATCAAAAACTTTGAATCCTTTGTTTTGAGTGACTTCATTAAGCTCCACAAACTTCATATCGAAGCGAATATCGGGCTTATCAGAACCATAGTATTTCATGGCATCTGAATACTCCATTCTTGGGAACTCATTAATTTCTACTCCTTTTACTTCTTTAAAAAGGTATTTAGCCATTCCTTCGAAAGTGCTTAAAATATCTTCTTGCTCCACAAAGGCCATTTCGCAGTCAATCTGTGTAAATTCAGGCTGACGGTCGGCTCTTAAATCCTCATCGCGGAAACATTTTACAATTTGATAATAACGGTCGTAACCAGCTACCATCAATAATTGCTTAAAGGTTTGAGGAGATTGTGGCAAGGCATAAAATTCATTAGGATTCATTCTACTAGGTACTACGAAATCTCTAGCACCTTCTGGAGTAGATTTAATAAGATAAGGAGTTTCTATTTCAAAGAAACTTTGCTTGTCTAAGTAGTTACGAGTAGCTATAGATAATCTATGACGTAACTCTAAATTTTTTCTGAGAGGAGCTCTTCGCAAATCTAAGTAGCGGTATTTCATTCTAATTTCTTCGCCACCATCAGTATCATCCTCTATAGTAAATGGAGGTAATTTAGCTTTATTGAGTATAACGAGTTCTTCGGCAATGATTTCCACATCACCTGTTGCCATTTTCGCATTTTTATTGCTTCTTTCTGCCACTTTTCCTTTTAGGCTAATCACAAATTCTCGACCTAATTTACGAGCTTGCTCACAAAGTGCAGCATTGTCTTCCATATTGAAAACCACCTGAGTAATCCCATAGCGATCTCTCATATCTACGAAGGTCATTCCGCCTAAGTCTCTTGATTTCTGTACCCAACCACTTAAGGTAATGGATTCGTTAACATTTTCTATTCTAAGTTCCCCGCAGGTGTGTGATCTTAACATATATGATTAGCTTAGTATTATCGATAAAAATTGAATTTGCAAAAATACTAAAATTGTAGAAAAATATGGTATAAAAAAAGCCCCACTCAAATGAGCAGGGCTTTGTATTAAATATTATAACTGAAATTAGAATTTATCCCAGAATAATTTAGTTTCCATAAGGTCACCACCAACAGCATCTGCAGCTTTATAATAATTATCAGCATTCAATGTTTGTTCGTTTACAGGGAATGTAAAACGTCTAGGAACTCCACCATCAGTAGTAATAGCACCTTCAGGTACATTCATTGTAGGCCAGTCTAATCTTCTATAAGTAGTCCAACCTTCGAAACCTCTTTGGTAATAACCTAAATAGGCTTGCATACCAATAGCTTTTTTCCAATCAGTTGTACCATCCCAAGCTACGCCTTCAGAAGCGATATAATCAGCAGCGCCTTCAATACCCCACTCAGCAAAAGAAGCAGTAATAGCAGCCTCATAATGCTCAAGAGCAGTTCCACCAACAGACCATCCACGAGCAGCAGCTTCTGCTTTATAGAATTCCATCTCAGTAAAAGAAAGAAGTTGGATTGGGAAAGTAGCATCTAAAATCATAGTACCTACGTGAGAATAATTACCCCAAGCATTAGAAGAACCATAAATTCCACCTACATATTCACCTTCGTTTACTTCGTTTAAATCAAAATAAGCAGCACGACGTGGGTCATTTAATCCGTTCATAAAATCAACAATTGTATTAGCAGGAATAAAATCCTTACGCCCACTAGCTACCAAATCTTGATAAATAGGATTTGTATTGTCTAAAGGAGCAGCTTCATAAACAAGCTTAGCATCTTGAGCACTACTAGAGAATGTATGTGCAGCAGCAGCTTCACCCCAGGCTTGTGCAGTTGCATTATCTGCATCGGCAATAGTAATAGCTAATCTGAATTTTAAGGATTGAGCAAATGTAATCCAAGATTGAACATCTCCACCATAATAAATATCAGCAGAACCAAAACTTCCACCATTAGCATCTAATGTATTAATAACTTTATCTAATCTCACAACAAGATCCTTATAAATCATCATTCCATCATCATATGCTGGATTTAAAGTAGCATCAATATTTAAGGCTTCAGAATAAGGTACATTTCCAAAAATATCTACTAACCTTTGGTAGGAATACACCTCTAATACATCAATAATGATTAATCTATTTGTTTTTGCAATCTGAGCTTCAGGAGTTGTGGTTGCATCACCAGACATAATTGATCTAGCTTCTTGCAAATCCTTTAAAATATCACGATAAATAACTCTAAATACATTATCAGGGATATTTCTGTTGATTAAATCATAATTCGCCTCATCGGTATAAGTTGTTTCCGTCCAATGCTGAGCATATAATTTATGATTATTTAGGTTCACATTACTACTAGCTACTTGATCTGCTAGAGCTTTTTGTGCGTGGGTGAAAAGCATTTCACCTGGCACCACGGCAGGATGCTTCTCATCCTTCTGCCAGTCTTCGAAGTTCTTAGTACATGATACAGAGATCGCGACTAGAACGATTAATATTAAATATATTCTTTTCATAATACTCCGTTTTAAAATTGTAATTTAATACTGAATCCAATAGTTCTTAAAGAAGGCATCACACCAGATTGCCATCCTTGAATGTTACCAGCACCTTGAGATGCTTCAGGATCTGCATGAGGAAGATCTTTAGAGATAATCCATAGATTACCACCAACTAAGCTAAATGAAGCACCATGAATAAATGTCTTATCCATAATTTTTCTTGGCATATTATAAGTAATTACTGCTTCTCTTAACTTGATATAAGTAGCATCATAAATGAAAGCTGCATTAGGGTTTCTACTATAACCAAATACTTTATAGTTACCACCTTCTACACGTGTTGTGTTTGTAACGTATGATCCATCTTCTTGTTCAACAACACCATCTAATACTAAACCTCCAGAACTTGCATCGTAAGATCCGTCATCGTTTTGAACCACAGGGCTACGTACAGGATTACCTAAGTCATTAGTATAATCTGTTTCTTCATAAAGACCAGTTGCTCTACCATAATATTGGTCAAGAGAGAATAAACTTCCACCTTGCTGCCAATCGATTAAGAAACTAAAAGAAACATTCTTATAAGAGAAAGCATTATTTAATCCCATATTGAAATCAGGATTGATATCACCTAAAATATTATCAGAAGTTGGGGATTTCAAATAATAACCACTAGAGTTAATTACTTTTTGTCCATCAGGAGCATATACGTAATCTTGTCCTTGAATGACACCATAAGGCTCTCCAACTTTAGCATTAATAGTAACACCACCTTGTAAAGAACCTAATTGAAGGTTATCTACTTTTTGTCCGTCTTTATCAAATAAAGAAAGTACTTCAGAATTATTCTTAGCAAAGTTTAAGTTGACATCCCAACGGAAATCATTAGTTTTCATTGCTGTACCTCTAAGAGCTAATTCAATACCAGAGTTTTGAATTTCACCAGCATTAAAATACTTACGAGAATAACCTGTGGCTGTAGAAACAGCAACTGGCATAATCTGATCTTGAGTATTTGTCTTATAATAAGCAAAGTCAATTCCTAAACGATTGTTTAACATGGTCATTTCGAAACCAGCCTCTAACGAATGTGTTGTTTCAGGCTTAAGGTTAGAATTATTTGTAGTACTAGGTACAGATACAACTGCATTACCATTAAAACTTGGGAATTGGTCATAAGTATCGTATAATGATAAGTAAGGAGCATCATTACCTACTTGAGCGTAGTTTACTCTAACTTTACCTAATTGCATCCAATCAGCTTCCACCATTTCGGAGAATAACCAGCTACCAGACAATGAATAATATCCATAAGCCCAATCCGTTTTCGGAAGTGTAGATGAGATATCATAACGATAAGTCGCATCTAAATATAACATGCTTTTATAAGCAAGTGAAGCTGCAATATAATAACCATTAACACCTTTTTTATAAACATTCTCATCAGCACTAATAGCTGCTGCATTTCTAAGAGCATATACATTAGGAACTAATAAACCACCATTTGTAGAAGCCATGGCTTCATTAATATTATTACGACGAATATTGATACCAGCAAAAGCATTTAAATTCCAGTCTTCACCTAAATCTTTATGATAATCTAATTTAACATCATAATTGGCTTCCATAAATCTACGGTCCATTCTAAAGTAACCAGAAGTTTGATCAACTTTTACTCCTCCAATTGCAACACCAAATTGATTAGCGATAGAACCTATGGCTTTTCTCTCTTCTTGAAGCTCGTCATAAGTATCCACAGAAGCTCTTCCCATCAAACTAAAATAGTCATTAATTTTCCAATCGGCTTGGAAATAACCTACGATACGGTTTCTCTCATCTGTTTGATAAGATTCATATCTTTGGAAATATGGATTGTCCCAATAAATTGGAGAACCATCATTCCATGCACTTCTATTCCAAGTTACGTTTTTGTTTTCTGCTTCATAGGCTCTTAACTGCTCTTTTAAATCTACATTGGTTTGCCACCACTGTCGCATACCAGCCAAAAGATTCTCACTATAACCAGTATGGTTACGACCTTTCCCATTTGTCTTATAATAATTAGCTGCAGCAGAAACTTTTACATTCTTAAGAACATCGTAAGAAGCACTAATATTAAAAGTATTCTTATCTAACTGAGAGTTAGGTAGAATTCCCTTTTGATGCATATTGGTATAACCTACACGGAAAGTAGATACATCTGTTCCACCATTAACATCAATACTATTCTTTAAAGTTAATTGGTCATTAAAGAAAGTTTCAGCACCATTAGGAGAGTTAATATAAGGGTGCATTTTTTGATAGTTTGGAGAAGTTGGGTCAAAATAATCCCAATGTACTACATCTAAGTTTGGATCAAATTGTTGTCCCATTGAAGCATCTTCAGTAAAAGGGACTACTAATTCGTCAACACCATCACCGTTTACATCAATTTCTTCTAAACCTGGATAATCTCCACCACTATAATAAGGGCCATAACCAGAACCATAATTAGTTTGGTATTTAGGGAAAGTTGATTTGTCAACAAAACCCACAGTTACATTAGAATGGATGTTTACACCAATTCTTTTTGAACCTTCACGAGCTTTGCTGCCTTTTTTGGTTGTAATCATGATGACACCATTGGCAGCACGAGAACCATAAAGAGCAGATGCAGCAGCACCTTTCAGTACGTTCATACTTTCAATATCTTCTGGGTTGATATCTGATGCAGCAGAACCGTAGTCAAATCCACTACGCCCATTGGCTTGGTTTATACCATTTGTATTAGAATTGTCAACCGGAACCCCATCAATAACAAATAAAGCCTGGTTGTTTTGTGTTAAAGAGGAGTTACCACGAATAATAATATTCGAAGAACCACCCATATTGGTGTTATTCTTAATTTGAACACCCGCTACTTTACCAGAAATAGAATTGATAAAGTTATCCTTAGATACTTTGTTCAAATCATCACCAGTTACTTCTTGAGTAGCGTATCCCAGAGATTTTTTCTCACGGGAAACACCTAAGGCAGTAACAACCACCTCATCTAGTTTTAAAGCACTGGCTTGCATGGCTACATCTATTGTAGTCTGACCAGTGTAAGCAATCTCTTGTGGTTCCATTCCAACGAACGAATACTGAAGAGCTGCAGCATCCTCAGGAACTTGTAAGCTATACTTACCATCCATATCGGTAACCGTTCCGATACTGGTTCCCTTCACCAATACAGATACGCCGGGAAGAGTTCCCCCATTGTCTGCATCAGTTACAGTACCAGTTACAGAAGTTTGCGCAAATACTCCTTGAACGCCTAAAAAGCCGATCAATGCGAGTAATAGAGTTAATTTTCTCATAACTTCAAAAAATTAGTTAATAATTGAATTGATTTAAAATTGATTTATTGTTTATTGCTTCCCCCATAGAAACAAATGATTTATGATTGCTAATTTACAATGAATTTGCCATTTCACAATGAATATTTAACGAAAACTTGTTGTTAATTTATTATCAATGTTGCATTTAGCGTTTTTGAATTTTAAAATATAGTGGTTTGAAAAGCTTTTATGTCCCAATATTGGTTGGAATCTTTCTAAATAGGCGCAAGAAGTACACCAATAAAAATCCAAGCTTATTTACAACCTATTCAGGACATTAGGAAAAAGGGCATGGTTTTTTAGGCTTTATTAACAATTGTCAATAATTAAAATTGACAAAAACTAACCTCACAGAAGAGTAGAACAAAATATTCTTCTTGCTTTTTGAACTTTAAATTGAAAAAAAACGTTCAAAACCGAGCATGTTTTGCTAAAAAAAAGGCATTTATCAACTAATTAATCCTCATTTATTGGCATTTCTTGCTGCATTTTTGCCTTTTTAAAGGCAGAAAATTGCCAAAATATAAATAGACAGATCAAGATAATGAGGCCCATATTTAGGAAATGAATGGGTGGATTTACAAGTAAAACAAGAAGTAAAAATATGTTTAAGCCATAGAAAATATAGTAGGCATATGTTTTAGCTAAAATCATCATGACAAGAGAAGCTATATAAATCACTATAAATAAGAGAGGGGTGTATAATTGTGACAATAAGCTTAATTCAAAACTTTTGGAGCTATAGGCTTTAAGCAAATATTCGAACTGATCTTGATGCAAGGCCAAAGATATAAAGACAATGAATATTACTGTAGATAAAACCAAAAGACTATAAAGAAGAATGCTCAACAAGAATGGAAGCTTTGTTTTTGGACTCATCAATACATGATTTTTAGAAATCGTGAGTATAATAAAATAAATAAGACTGTAAAAAGTAAACTTGGCAAAGCAGACAACTCAGTGCTGATAAAAATCAAAGGAATAATTAATAGAGCTATTTGAGCCATAGCATAAAAGTGAATCCCTGTTTTTCTCAATTTCCACATGAAATAAACCCCTATGATGGATACTAAATAGAGGAAAGCTGCTATAAGAAAATAACTTCGACCGGCTGAAGTGAGGAATTCTAATAATAGTTCTGGTTCCAAATTTGGCATCTGAATAAATTCATCACTTTCCATTATTTCTGGAATACTAGGGAATATGAAAAACACCATAAAATTGGAGAGGAAAGCCAATCCTGAGCCTATAAAACTTAAGACACAGAGAAGGGTTAAACCATCAGGTCTTTTAGCCATTTCGTTACTGGGAATATTTTTTGGGTCTATCATTGATGTATCTTTGCTGCAAAATTAATAATTTTATTAGTTTTGCCGCCTTAAAATATTATTTGCCATGGACAAAGAATTACAGCAATTAACTCAACTTCAAGAAGCTATTACGAATGATGAAGCATTATTAGTATATTTTTATAGTAATAATTGTGCACCTTGTAAGAGTTTAAGACCAAAAGTGGAAGAATTATTGACAAATGATTATCCCAAAATGCAATTATACTTTGTGAATTCGGAGCATCATCCAGATATGACCGCTGAGTTTGGAGTCTTTTCGATGCCAACCTTATTGGTCTTTTTTGATCGAAAGGAATACATTAGAAAAAGTAAATATGTATCTATTCCAGAATTAAAAGATGGTATCGATCGTTATTATCAAATGATGTTTGGATAAAAAATTGAGGTGTTCAAATAACTACTTAGTCTTTGCAAGAAAACACCAAATACTTCGTTACTCTTGCGTTGAAAACAGTCATTTACGAAAGTAAACTCCTTGGTTTTCCACACATCGCAATCCTCGTCTTTGACGTTTTTTGCTAAAGACTACAAAATGCGGGAGTTTTCTTGCCAGCATTACTTAAATTAAATCTAAAGTATTAATTATAACATCTTGTGAATTAGTTCTTTTTGTTTGCCCCAAACCCTAAAGGGAGCAAAAAGACTAATCCAAATCAATTTAATCGTTTTGAATCCCACTAATCGATGATTAACCAAATGGTTATCAAAACAATATGGTAAGTAAAAAATTCAACACCTCAATAAAAAAAAGCCTGCCCCAAAAGTATCATTGGACAAGCTTTATTATGTTTCTGGTTTAGACTAAATTTCGTCTTCTTCCCAGTTCAATATTTTAAAGAAATCGTAATTCTCTGGCTTCTCTAAATAGTAGTGTGCTGTGTCATAATCATCTTCTACCAAGTATTGTTGATTATCCTCATAAACCATTTTAAATTTTTCAGAGTAGATGTTTACAAGTCTAGGTCTGATTTTGCCTTCTTCATCTTCCACATCTTTCAAATATAGAGGATAAATATCGCCTTTATGATCAGCGGTGACCATGGCTCCAGTAATACCCAAATCAAATAGTTTCTTCACACCCATTCCTAGGTTAGCACAATAAACCAAATCGAAAGCAACAGGCTGTACACATCTGATTTCGTAACCTATTTCTACTGGTCGGCTCTTAATTTTTAATTCAATTTTCTTTAGTTCTTGCTGCAATAATACATTGAAGATATGTGCCTTACTCAAGTTCCCAAGTTCTGGGTGGCCATGTTCGTCATAGGTGAAGTTAATTCCAGATTTTTCAATCTCCTCATCACCCATACTATGGAACACCCCTTCGCTAACTATAACCACCCCATAGTTGATACCTAGAAGCTTACGTTTCAGAATAGAAGAAATAATTAAACGAATAATCTTATCCAAAGTGATGGTTGTTTTATTAAACATCTCAGGAATAATAATCATAGGATAATGACAGGCAGCCCCAATTCCAAATGCCAAGTGACCAGCCTCACGACCCATGGCACTTACAATAAACCAATTTCCACTGGTTCTGGCATCTTCATAAATGGTGGTGGCAATTCTAACCCCTTCGCTTTTTGCTGAATGATATCCAAATGTTGGAACACCTTCTGGTAAAGGTAGATCGTTATCAATGGTTTTAGGAACGTGTATGTTTTGAATTCTAATGTTTTTATCAGCAAGGTATTTGGCAATTCTATTGGCAGTAGAGGCAGTATCATCCCCCCCAATAGTTACCAAAAGTTTCACATTATGTTTGATAAATATATCAGCACGAAACTCATTGTCTTTGGGCTTATACC
Source organism: Lentimicrobium sp. S6 (assembly GCF_013166635.1). NCBI lineage: Bacteria > Pseudomonadati > Bacteroidota > Bacteroidia > Bacteroidales > Lentimicrobiaceae > Lentimicrobium > Lentimicrobium sp. S6. The sequence goes on from NZ_JABKBZ010000019.1 coordinate 55,924, forward strand.
TACTCATTTGTATAGCCGAACCTCCTTCTTTATGAATTCTATCAGCCAAAGAGAAATCGAAATCGGTAATATTCGGGGCCTCAGCAAAAAGGGCTTTGAACCCTCCATTTAAGCCAAGTACTTTAAAACCTGCTTTTAAAAACACTTTGGCTACCGTAGCAATAACGGTGTTGATACCAGGGGCTGGACCACCACCGGCCAACAAAACAATAGATTTTTGCATTTGTATTATATTAAATTTATTATTTAAATGGTTTAATTGAAGCGCAAATTTAGGATTATTTTTGACATTCAAAAAGTGCTTATGAGCTGATTTAAAGGTGATTTATTATTTTATATAGTTTTGGGTCATTTTGCGTATTTTTGCACTCCAAAATTTGAATATGTCCAATTATAATACCAAAGAAGATAAAATAGAAAGAGCCATATTAATAGGTTTAATCACCCAAGATCAGAATGCAGAGAAAAGTCAGGAATATCTTGATGAGCTGGCCTTTTTGGTCACTACTGCTGGCGCCCTAGAAGTAAAGCGCTTTGTACAAAAGCTATCTCGTCCTGATCAGAAAACATTTGTGGGCTCAGGAAAGCTAAACGAAATTGCTGCCTATATTAAAGCTGAGAATATCGATCTAGCTGTTTTTGATGATGAATTGGGCGCCTCTCAAATCAGAAATTTAGAGAAGGTTTTGGAGATTAAAATTATGGATAGAACCAATTTAATCCTCGATATCTTTGCCCAGAGAGCTCAAACGGCTCATGCTAAAGTCCAGGTAGAATTGGCTCAATACCAATATTTACTACCTCGTTTAACTCGCATGTGGACTCACTTGGAGCGACAAAGAGGAGGGATCGGAATGAGAGGACCCGGTGAGACAGAAATTGAAACCGATAGAAGGATTATCCGCGATAGAATTTCCTTATTAAAAACGAGATTAAAAGAGATAGACAAGCAAATGTCTACCCAAAGGCAGAATAGAGGAAGCTTGGTTAGAGCTGCTTTAGTGGGTTACACTAACGTTGGAAAAAGCACTTTAATGACCCTATTGAGTAAGACCGAAGTTTTTGCCGAAAACAAGTTGTTTGCCACCCTTGATACCACAGTAAGAAAAGTGGTGGTTGACAATCTTCCTTTTTTATTATCAGATACGGTTGGATTTATCAGAAAACTCCCACACGGTTTGGTAGAAAGTTTTAAATCTACATTGGACGAGGTTAGAGAATCGGACCTATTGATTCATTTGGTAGATATTTCTCACCCTGAATTTGAAGACCAAATTAAAGTGGTCAATCAAACATTAAGCGAAATTGGAGCCGGTGATAAGCCTGTTATCATGCTTTTTAATAAAATTGATGCCTATACCTATGAGCAAAAAGAAGAAGATGATTTAACACCTGTTTCCAAAAAGAACTACGATTTAAATTATTGGAAAGAGACTTGGATGAGCAAGGAAAATATGCCCGCTTTGTTTATTTCTGCAAAAGATAAAACCAATATTCCCGAGCTTCGAGAAATGCTATATGCCGAAGTAAAACGAATTCATGCCGTTAGATATCCTTATAATAACTTTTTATACTAGAACAATATGTCGATGATTGCCATAGAGGAAATGGAATTCTACTCCTACCACGGATGCTTTAAAGAAGAAAAAGAAATTGGAACGCATTTTACTGTTGATTTCTACTTTGTGAATGATACCAGTAGAGCAGAGGCTAGTGATAATATAGAGGATACTATAAGTTATCTAGATGTTTATCAGCTAATAAAAACTGAAATGTCTATCAGCTCAGATTTACTAGAGCACGTGGGCAGAAGAATTATTAAAAAAACTTTTTCTGAATATCCTAGTATGGAATGGGCAAAGGTGAAAATTCAAAAGATGAATCCTCCATTGGGTGGGCAGATGAAGAGTGTAAGTTTTACTTTGGAAGAAACTCGTTAACTATGCGTGGTTACAATGGTTACGTCGTTGCGATGGTTGTGTAGTTTTATGATTACGTAGTAAGTTGATGACGTGCTTATTTAATTTTCGCACTAATAGTGAAATTTTATTTGACACCTGGGGATGTTTTCATTTGAGTAGAATATCCTTTCAATAAAATTAAAACTGTTAAAAGACTTGTTAAAGATCGACTGACATTAAATTTCCTTTGAGTTCTCGGTGTATTTAACTATCTTTATTTTCGAAATTGAAATTAAGGTTTTACCAAAATGCTCAAACACTATAATATACCCATATTTATTCCAGAGATGGCTTGCCCCCATCAATGTGTATTTTGTGACCAACGGAAAATTAGTGGTCAACAACATATTCCTGATATTGAAGCGGTACAAGAAAAAATTGAATCCTATTTAGAAACCATCCCTGCTAAGCGAAGTCGAGTAGAGATCGCTTTCTTTGGAGGTAGTTTTACCGGAATTCCAATTGATCTTCAAAAAGCATATTTGGAAGCCGCTGCAAAATATGTTAATGGTTCTAGAGTAGAAGGTATTCGGTTAAGCACTCGCCCCGATTATATTAATGAAGACATCCTCAAACTTCTCAAGAAGTATAAAGTAAAAACCATTGAACTTGGTGCTCAATCATTAGATGAAGAAGTATTGGCAAAAAGTGGAAGAGGCCATACTGTAGAAGATGTAGAAAGAGCCAGCAAAATGATTATTGAAGCTGGTTTTGAGCTTGGCTTGCAAATGATGATTGGTTTACCTGGCGATACTCGTGAAAAGGCATTACATACTGCCAAAAGAATTATTGAATTGGGGGCTAAGAATACTCGCATTTATCCATGCCTAGTGATTAAAGGCACTCAGCTTGAAAGCCTAATGGAAATGGGGAAATATACACCCATGCGATTGACCGAAGCCATTTTATGGGTAAAAGATTTATACTTGCTTTTTGAGGAGGCTAATATAAATGTGATTCGTATAGGATTGCATCCTTCTGAAGAACTAGATCCAAACCACTCCTTAATGGGTGGGCCTTATCATGCCTCTTTTAAGGAGTTGGTGATGACGGAAATTTGGAAAGAACATTTGTTTGAGCGAATAGAATTCAAACCTGATAAGGCCATTATCATTTATGTACCTCACGATCAGCTGAACTTTGCTATTGGTCATAAATCGGAAAATGCCCAATTATTATCCAACCATTTTTCTTCAGTGAAAATAAAAACAGATGTTAAACTCATTAAAAGAGCTTTCTATGTTGATTATTATTGATGCCCGTATACCCGAAACTGCTATTGAAAAATTAAAAGAATTTGGAGAAGTTTTTCAATTGGAATCCTTTGGTACCGTCTATCCATCCATCAGTGGACATCCCGATATTTTTATGTTTCAAATGGAAGAGCTTGTCATTATTGCACCAAATGCGCCCAAGTCTTTGATTGATGCCTTGAAACACCATAGAATCACCTTCCTTAAAGGAAAAGAAAAATTGGGAAGTAAATTCCCCGAAACTACTTATTATAATGCTGTTTCTACTCCCGAATATTTAGTTCATAAACAAGAACTTTCCACTTCTTGCATCCTCCGCCACAGCGCAAAAAAGAAATTTATCTCGGTAAATCAGGCCTATACACGTTGCAATCTTTTGGCTTTGCCCGATGGCAGCTTTATTACTTCGGATAAAGGTATTGAAAAGACATTGATTGGAGAAGGATTAGAGGTGCATTATTTTGCTCCCCAAGATGTGGTTTTAAAAGGTCAAGACCATGGGTTTTTACCAGGTGCTTGTGGTATTTATGAAAACAAAGTCTTTTTCATTGGAAGCTTAAGCCAATATGCTGAAGGAGCTCCGTTGAAAGAATTATTAGAATCTAAAGACTTATCCATTGAAGAATTATACCAAGGCCCCATGATAGATGGTGGCGGGATTTTCTTCTTGAATTCTTGATTTTATTTCTCAAACCTTAGAGCTTTTCAAATTGTGATTACACCATATTTTTAACTCTCAAATCAACACTGTCCAAAAGAAGTTCCGTATTAAAAAAGATTCTTCACTTCATTTCATTACGTTCAGAATGACAGGGTGTTATAATTTGATAGGAAGGAAGAAGGGCTTTGCTTTTGGCATTGAAAAAAGCAAAGCCCTTCTTCCTTATGAATTGCCAAAACACCTGTCATTCCGATGCGTATCGAGGAATCTTTAATAATAATTAGGACGCTAATGCTCTCAAATATGACTTTTAAATGAGAAGGTTTGTATTCAATGGAGAAAATAATCATAAAAGCAATAATCGCCGGAAATGCTTTCCGGCTAAGCAGATGACCGATGCGATGATTGATGATCGATGTTGGATGCACAAATCCGGATGACTGATGTATAATGGTTTTTCCGGATGGTATTATTGTAAGAGCTTACAGCACTTTCTTGTGTCAAGCTCAGAATGACTTTCCTCTGGAAGGAGATTGTTAAAGGCTAAGCACCAATACCAAACAACCAATAATAAAAAAACCCTCTCCAAAAAATTGAAGAGGGTATCAAAACTATTTTTCCCTAAATCACGTTATGAAAACTTTCGTATTCTTTACCCCACAAAGATGCGGCTTTTGACTCCTCCCCAGTCTGGTCATTTTCCTGATTTTTCAGTTCTATTTACTTAAGTGTTTTTCCTTATATTTGAAGCTACTTTTAAAAACGTATGCTATGTATAGAATTATTTCCCTCTTTTTAGCTATTGCTTTTGCAAGCTTCTCTTTTGCACAAGGTAATGGTCAACTCGATGAATTCTCTGATTTTTCAACTTCATATACTTATGATTTCACCACTTCCGATGGAGTGAAGCTGAGAACTGACTTGTATTTACCCATCACTTCTGACAGCTTAATGGTAGATCTTCCTTTTGGTAACTTAACCTTTCCTGTTCAGGTGATTCCAAAAGGTGTTCAGCTGATTATTTACGATTCTGTAAATAATGATATCAATCCCAATCCTTATCAATTACCTATGGTTTTTACTAGGACACCTTATAGCAAAAGCGAAGATGATGCTTTAGCTATAGTCATGAATATGTTGGGTTATGCCTATACCTTACAAGATATGCGGGGCCGTTATCAATCTGAAGGGGTATACTTTCCTATGTATTCAGATGCTTGGAAGAAAGATGCCTATCATCCCAACCAAAGCCATGTGATAGATTTTACTGAAATTTCAGATCCTCATAATTCCATCTATCACCAAGATGGTAGAGAAAGTATCATGTTTCTACAAGACAGCCTACTTTGGGATTATGATCTCAATGGCGATGGAATCACCGATATTACCGACAAAGCCTATAATGGATATATGGCCATGTTTGGCGCTTCGGCCATGGGTAATTCTCAATATCAAGCTGCTGCTGCCTATCAAAAACCGGAGGAGGGCAACGATTTAAAAGCCTTGGTTCCCATCGTTTCTACTTTGGAATATTTTAACGGTGTGGTTCAGCATAATGGAGTATTCCGACAAGCATTAATAGTAAATTGGTTACAAGGGCAAATGGAAGATGTGGCCGTAGTCAATCCAGCTGACGATGATATGCAAAACGATGTGCATTCTACTTTCGATTTTGGAAACCTAAGCCCCGATGAGATCATTGATTTATGTATTGATCAGTTCTCCACTATTCCTGATGAAAATGGCTATACTGCCATGTATCCCAATTATACTCAACGTTGCGATTTGGATGGTTCTTATGCGCCAATCAATGAAATAGGAGAATCGGATCTTAATGGTAATATAAACAGATATAAAAATATGGAAGTTCCGGCTTATCATTTAAGTGGTTGGTGGGATATTTTTGTGGATGGGCAAATAGATACCTATCAACAAATCATGGCAGAAACATCTGAGGAGACTCAAGAACTCCAAAAACTCGTTATTGGCCCGTGGACTCATGGAACTATTGGAATGGATTCCGTAGGCGATTTGCGATACCCAGAAAGCGTGTTCGATATTAACATCCTCTATGGCGATATTTCTGATAATACCGATAATATTAGGGTGGATAAAATAGTGGAAAGCGAAGTGCTTTCTTGGTTACGTCATTTAATGAACTATCAAGAAGATAATTATTTAGGTGAGCCCAAAATTGTGATACCAGAGAGTGAAGATTGGCAAACTTTTGGTCCTTATCTGATCAGGGTTCCAGCAGCGGATTATAAAATTAGATTCCCAAGCTTCGTGAACTTCGTAACAGGGCATGAAGGATTAGCAGCCATGCCAGTACAACTTCAAACTCCAGATACCACCATTACTTTTGCTATAGATATTCCCGCCGATTCGAGTATACAAACACCTAGTAGCAATCCGGTTGGTGATCCTGCTACGCCTGTAGTTGACTTTCCATCGGTTAAAAATGTAAGATTTTATGTTCCTGGTCCTATAAACGATGGAATAAACGCCAACGAAAACATTGGAAATTATTGGTATGAAAGTGATACCTTTCCTTTAGAATATGGAGTGGAAGAAATCTCCTATTATTTTCATGATACGGAACAGAGCATAGATACAGCTTATCCTTTGGATGCTGCTGGACCAAAAAATTATATCCATAATCCTGACAACCCAGTTCATACTATAGGTGGAGGCAATTTAACTTTAAGAACTCCTGTTGTAAATAAAACCAATGCTGGACCCATCAATTTAGCTTGGCCCGATTATGCACCATTGACATTAAACAGACCCGATGTGATTCAGTTCTCAACAGCTCCAATCGTAGATAGCCTCTGTATTATTGGTTATCCGAAAATGAAATTATGGGCCAGTACCATGGTAGAAGGAGGAGGGCTTACAGATACCGATTTCTTTATTCGAATTGTAGATGTTTATCCGGACGGTAGAGAGTTTTATGTTTCCGAAGGTGCCGTAAACGGGAGAGCCAGAGAATACGCACGTTCTTTAGCCGAGGGAAACCCAAATGACCAAGCCCTTTATTCTAATCTAGAATCGGGACAGCTTTACGAGTTAGATTTTAAGATGATGCCCATAGCCTATACCTTTGGTCACGATCATCAAATGAAGATACTAATCAGCTCCTCCAATTATCCACGCTATCAATCCAATCCCAATTTACCGATAGAGGAAGGTGAGTTTTTCCGTCGTGATGTTTTGGAAGAAAAGACCTACGAGTTTAATGGAGTAGAGATGAGTGCCCGTAGTGCTGAGCAGTCTATCTTCTGTGGTCCATATACGCCAACACAAATTATTCTTCCCGTTTATACCGCCTATGGAGTGGGAATGGAGGAGTCTTTTGTAAAAGATTCTCAGATTCAAATTTGGCCTAATCCTACTCAAAACCTCATTAGTGTTTCTAATCAAAAACATTCAACCTTCGATATCAATATTCGAAATATCAATGGTCAATTATTGAGAAGCTTTTCCAGTTCTCAGCAATTATTCCCAGTAGATATGCAATCCTTAAGCCCTGGGATTTATTTGTTTGAAATCGTGAATGGTGACGGGAGCAAGGAAGTACGAAAGGTGGTTTTTCAGCCTTAGTTTTGATGATTACTGGTTTGCATAGAGCAAAGGGCGGTATCTTTTACTTGGTTGAGCGATAAGATTTAAAAACGCCGGAAAACATTTCCGGCTGAACTATGGTTTCTCAACAAGTCTTTCAAGTTGATATGCAATCTTTAAGTCCTAGGGTTTATTTATTTGAAATAGTGAATGGTGATGGGAGTGTGGAAGTTCGAAAGGTGGTTTTTCAGCCATATTTTTATTGATTACTGGTTTGCATAGAGCAAAGGATGGTCTCTTTTACTTGGTTGAGCGATAAGATTTAAAAACGCCGGAAAACATTTCCGGCTGAGCAGGCCAATGCTTTGTTGGTTTTAATAATAAATATTTCTAAATCTAGAAATCATTAATATATTTGCTCTAAAATAATATACGCTAATACTTTTATCACTATGTATTTCAAACTATCTTTCCGAATCCTTCAATATTTGAGCATGACCTTAATGTTGGTCTTATTTGTAAATACAGTCTACTCTCAAAGTTATACCGATGTGGCTGCCTATTATCTCAATCTAGAAAAAGATACCATAAAAGGCTATATTAAAATAGAAGACAACTATCGATTGGCTCAATCCTTTTCCTTCAAAAATCCAGAATCAGAAAAGGAGTATCAAATCATTAAGCCTACAGATTGTCTTGGTTTTTTTTATGATGAGAATCGAACTTTTGTTTCATATACAGATAGTTTGAATTCGGACACCCTGTTTATGGAGCTTCTGAACGAAGGCCCTATAAATCTATATGCCTACTATTTAATGAATAAAACCGTCTACTATCTCTTAAAACAAGTAGATTCAAGATATTATAGATTGGCAAAAGAAGAAGATAAAATAGTTGTAAGAGATGATAGAAACCCAGGAGATGAATATACATTTGAACAAAAAGAATATCTATATGAGGATAAAAAATATCTGGGAATTCTTAATCTAGTGATGCAGGATTGCGAAAAAATTAAAAGCAAAATTCCTAATACCAAATGGAATAAACAGTCCATGATTAAACTGGTAGATACATATAACAATTGCATTGATCCAAGTACAAACTATAAGAGTAATCTTAGAAAATCAAAACTTGGGTTTGGAATTGAAATAGGAACTTTATTACATGCCATTCCAGAATTTGGTTCATTTTATGCTGCAAGATATGAAAATAGTGAGTATAAGTCTGGTGTAGGATTAAATATTAAAGGCTATGGCAAATTCCAAGTTTTAAAAGACTTATCAATTGATTTAGGCATTGGGTATTCATATATTGATATGAATATATTCAGTATACATTCTAATAACTATCATTATGAAGATGACCATTTCAAATTTCATCATTTGGACATTCCATTGAACCTACAATATAATTTAACAAAAACTAAACTGAGCCCTTTTGTATATATTCATACAGCTTATAGTTTTATTTTAAGCAATGAGATTGAGATAAATTCTAATAGTGAAGAGCTATCGGGGACCTTCCCTATAACAAATCTAAATACAACAAAATGGGAATGGGGAGGAGGTATTGGAGCCTCTTTCGATAAGACTTATGTTATTAAACTCGAGTATACCAATACAGATTACCAAAGAGGAATTAATGAATAATCAAACTTTTACTGTAAAGCTTGGGTATTTGTTTTAAGTTATTGTGACCTTGCCTTAGGCAAGAGAGGCAATCTCTATCAATAAAACTTAAGCCTACTAAAAAGATTTTTCGATATTTGCAGCTCATAAAACCTAATACATGGAATATCTTTTACTAATACTTGGCATGGTGATTTTAATCTATGGCGCCCACCTTATGGTGCAAGGCGCCTCTTCCTTTGCCAAAATGTTGAAAATTCCCAATTTAATCATTGGACTTACCGTAGTGGCCTTTGGTACTTCGTTTCCAGAATTAATGATTAATGTTTTTGCCAGTTATAATGGACAAAGCGATTTGGCTGTAGGGAATGTGGTGGGTAGTAATATCATCAATGTATTATTGGTTATAGGATTAGCTGCTGTTGTGAAACCCATGAAAATTCAAAACTTCACGGTGCGCTACGAGCTTCCTTTTAGTCTTTTAGCCATGGCACTTCTTTTTGTGGTGGCCAACGATGGTTTAATTAATGGAACTGATTTTTCTGTGCTTCATCGCTCCGATGGATTGATATTCTTGGCTTTCTTCCTCATATTTATCTATTATACTTTCGTAGTTACCACCTCTTCCCACGATAATCATGAGGAGGGTCATGATGTGAAAGAAATGTCCAAATTGAAATCAGCCTTATTTATCATTATTGGAATGGTAGGCTTATATTTTGGAGGGGAATTTATTGTCAATAGCGCCACAAAATTGGCCACAGAATGGGGCTTAAGTCAGGTGGTGATAGGTATTTTAGTAGTGGCTTTGGGTACGAGTTTGCCTGAGCTCGCAACTTCAATAGTAGCTAGTTTCAAAGGAAATGCAGATATGGCCATTGGTAATATAGTCGGTTCAAATATCTTTAATGTATTTCTGGTTTTGGGGGTTAGTGCCACTATAAGTCCTATCGAGTTTAACCCAAGTATTAATTTCGATTTAATGATTGCTTTTATATCTACCCTTCTACTATTTATCTTTGTTTTTACTGGTAAAGGGCGTAAAGTAGATAGAGTGGAAGGAAGTATATTCTTGGTGCTTTATTTTGCTTATGTGGTTTGGTTATTGGTTTAATTTTAAGATTTATTTCTATCCATTTTATTTATAGAAACTCTTTTCTAGCTCCTTTTCGGGCTTTGCGAAAAAACTTTGCGCTTACTTTGCGTGAACTTTTCTTCTTTTTAATTTGTTTCAAAAAGCGGTCCAGAGAGATCCTTAGTTTCATGAACTGGATGCTGAATATAAAGAGATAGCTGCTTCCATTGTCCCACGCAGAGAAAATGCAAAGAAAAACCCCTAAGTGCGCCAAGGGCATAGAGTAAATTAGAACATTCGAGCTTCAATGTCAGGGTTGCGATCCTTTCACTTCGACTCCGCTCAGTGATCGAAGGCTCTCACCCCTATGCCAAGTCCTATCGAAGAATGCTTCTCTAAGAAAACCCCGAAACCACAAGTCTAAGTACTTTAATATACTTTAAGTACTTCTCTTTAAACTCCATAACTCCACAATTTCCTGCTCACGCCTCTTCAAATTTCTCTTGGTTTTTTTTGAGGCTTGTGCTACTGGTTTTTTGAGGAGGGCATGCTTAATATACCTTCTTCCATTTTCAAGTTCTTCTTCTATGGGATGTTTCTCATTGGGATGGGTGAGTTTAAGAAGGTTAGAAAAGAGTAAAACAAGTTGTCCATCGGGCTTCAATCTATCAAAGGCTTGCTCAAAGAATCTGGGGAATAGCTCTTCATGATAATAGATAGCCGTATCTAGATTTTCTATATTCCCCTTAGTCGGTAACCATGGAGGATTAAATACGATCAAATCTTGTTGTACTGCACTTTCCACAAAAAGATCGCCATAAAGCAACTCAATATTGGAGATATTTAGTCTTTTGAGCTCTTCCACCATTCCAATAATGGCATTGGGGTTTTGATCGCTAGATTGTATATTCTTAAAGCCATGATTCTGCAATTGGAAACTTAAAACTCCAGAACCTACTCCTAAATCAAAAGCATTTTCTTTCTGCATTTGATTGGCTTTTAAATACTCATCAAAAAGAATGATATGCTCAAAGCGAGTAGGGAAATAGGAGCCATACCAAGGATGTATTTTATGGGGAAGGGTCGGGATTTGAATTCCTTTCTCATACCATTGCCAAGCACTATTTAAACCTTGTATATCTGGGAAACTCAATGCGAATTCCTTTTGCTCTGGATAGAGAATTTTCAACCAACCTATTTTAGGGGCTTTCTTTACTCGTAAACGCTGATGCGAGACCTCTAAAATAATACGGTGTGATAATTCTCTGAAGTTTCTTCTTTTGGAACGCTCCTCCTGAAATTTTTGTTTCTCTTCCCATCTCAGATAGGCTTTCAACTCGTTTAACAAAAGTAAACCCGTGCTATAAAAATCTAGAATTAAGACATATTTACCGCTCAAAAGTACTTCTATAGCCTCCTCCAAGTCATCATGACGACTAAAGGCAAGTACTTCTAATTCACCTTGAATTATTTCTGGTCGTTGGGCTTTGATATTAGGCATTTAAAATATCAGTAGAGTTTTTAAGCGTGAACATTTTCCAAATTCCCCAAACCGCCGCTACAACTTTTAACGATATGGCTACAGTGAAAACCTCTTGTGCTCCCATCAGCTGCATGATTTTGAAATACCCACCTAATAATTCTAGAATATATCCCAAAAGAAAAAGGATGATGATATGTTTTACTTTCATAGATTTGATTTTAAGATATGATTCTGACTTGGTTCTTCCGTTTTAGCTTTTCGAACTCGTCTCTGCAAAGGTCTTAAAATCCTCCATATATTTAAACGATTGCTTTTTAAAAGCTCCTGGCATAAAAAAGGCAATTATTTTCATGAAACCAGAAAATCGAAAATCGTTTAAAGTAATCCATTTGGTTTGTCCATTTTCCTTATCATAGAAGAAATTATTGACTTAATTCCAAACGCCTTTGGCTTCATAAGTAGCAGAGAATTCATGAGGAAAATTTCTTTTAATAATGGTTTCAATCATCTCCACTTCGCGCATGCCCATTTTATATTTAAGCCGCGACTTTGCTCCCTTTTCTCCTACCAATCCACTTACATGCTCCATGCTCACAAAGCCTTCTTGCCAATGCTTCATATTATCAGGATTATCAAAAAGTTCAACAAGTTTTTCTCGGGGTAAATCCAGAATCATTTCCAATTGATATTTCATAATATAGGTTTTAGGAGGTAAAGATAAGATATGCAGCACCTTATATCTAGAACTTTAATTCTAAGGAGCTGTTAAAATGAGAAAAACTAATCTGATAATTAATTTTGATATTATTTATATATCAGCAATATTTAAGCCTGGCAATATTTGCTATTATCCTATAAATGAATAATATAATCAAAGCAAAACTGGAATACCAAGGTCGTTTTCCTTATCTTTGAAGATGTTTTGTGTTTTATGTGCCCTTAAATCAGTGAGTATTATTCCTAATTCCTTTAATTATGAAATCAGAAATTGCATCAACCAACGAGACTTTCCAATTCCTTAGTGGCTCCAGTGAATTTTTAAATATCATACTTAATAATATCAATTCATGTGTTTTACTGCTCAACGATAAAATGGAATTACAAGCCTTTAATGACTCCCTAAAAACCATTTTTTCCAGAAATAAAAACGAGGATCTCCGCTATAAAAGATGCGGCGAAGCCATTGGTTGTGCCTTTCATATTGAGGAGGGAAAAGACTGTGGAGAAACCACTCAATGTTGCAATTGCGAATTACGAGTTGCAGCATTGCAATCTTATGTGAATGATGAAGTAATCTACAATGATAGAATCACTAAACCATTCCTCACCTTTGATAATGAGAGAGTGGAAAAACAACTTCAATTTTCTACTCGACTATTCCTCTTTAGAGATGAAAAATACATCATTATGTTGGTAGAAGATATTACTGATTTAATTCATCCGGATAATAAAATTGCGAGCTAACTACTGTTGTTTTCAGATCAAAATCATAGCTTTATTTAGTCCAAGGATTATCATATTTGAACACGGATTCCAAACAATAGTATGCATAAGTGGGCATTGTTCGATTTACTTGTTAATCATTTAACAAGCGTTTAAGAATTAACAAGCCTGCCTCTATTTCATAAGGAATCATTTAGCTCTAATTTTGCCGAATATGATTAAGATTAGAGAAATATGAATATTCCAGATATAGATTTGCCTAGAATTGTTGTTATAGGCTGCGGTTTTGCAGGGCTCAAATTTTCCAAAAAAATAGACAGTAAAAAATACCAAGTCGTTTTACTAGATAAAAACAATTACCACACCTTTCAACCTCTATTGTATCAGGTAGCTAGTAGTGGTCTGGAGCCCGATTCTATTGTTTACCCTATTCGGAAAATCTTTAAAGGAAAGCCAAACTTTTATTTCAGATTGGCAGAAACCAAATCAATAAATGCTAAAGACAAAACAGTGGAAACCAATATTGGCCCTTTATCCTATGATTATTTGGTTATTGCCACTGGAGCTACTTCTAATTTCTTTGGAATGGATAATATCAAGAAGTATTCCATGTCCATGAAAAACCTGATAGATGCTTTAGATTTGAGGAGTCTGATTATTCAAAATTTTGAGAACGCATTAAATACTTCTGATCTAGAGGAACGAGAGCGTCTGATGAATTTCGTAATTGTGGGTGCCGGTCCAACGGGTATAGAGCTTGCAGGAGCTTTGGCAGAGTTAAAAGCACATGTACTTCCCAACGATTATCCTGATTTAGATATTCGTAGAATGCAAATTCATATTGTGGAAGCCAACGATAGGGTTTTAGCAGCTATGAGTTCTCATGCATCTGAAAAATCAGAGAAATATCTAAAGAGCCGCGATATTCATATTTGGCTTAAAACTTTTGTAAAAGATTATGACGGAAAAACTGTTTTTACCAGCAATAAAAACTTTCAATCGAATACCCTAATCTGGGCCGCAGGCATTAAAGGACAGTCTCCCCTTGGTATTGATTTAAAGAAAACCAAAGACCATAGAATCATAGTAGATGAGTTCAATACGGTAAAAGGATTTGAAAAGATTTACTCCATTGGTGATGTAGCTTCGGTACAAACAGAAGCCAGCCCAAAAGGACATGCCATGTTGGCTTCAGTGGCCGAGCAACAAGGAAATCAATTAGCCAATAACTTCAATAGAAAGGCCAACAAAAAGAAGATGCTAGCCTTTAGATATCAAGATAAGGGAACCATGGCCACCATTGGTAGAAACAAAGCTGTTGTGGACTTAAGTTTTATAAAGTTTGGAGGTTTTGCTGGTTGGTTTGTTTGGATGTTTGTCCACCTCATGCTCTTGGTTGATTTTCGCAGTCGTTTAGTGGTTTTTATCAATTGGGTATGGAGTTATATCAACTATGATAAAGGCACACGATTGATTGTTCGCAAATACTTGGGAACTGGGAAGTAAGGGTTTTAATTAACATCCTGTTATTAACACTCGTTCTGAAGCAAAATATAACACCATGAAAATCCTGAACCCCTCGGTGTTAGGACAATCCTTGTTTGATTGAATTTGTTTTGCTAAAAAACAAGAAACAATAGTATTCTAAAAATTATTAAGCATGCCTAGATATGGATCGGAATGAACCGTATTTTAGCTCACTGTTTTATTATAATACTCAGATTTTACAGAAATAATGAAATGAAGTTCAGAGTCGTTTTTAAAATGCAATAGATATAGAACAATATTAAAAAAGCAATAATAATTACCTCAATGTAGAGATAATTAAGTTCTATTGTAGAGTTCAAGTAGTCCAAAAACATACCCGTTAAAAAGATAAATCCTTATCTTTACACAAAAACATATACTATGCTTAATATTGCATTATTCGGTCCTCCTGGTGCTGGGAAAGGAACGCAGTCCGCCATCGTTATGAAAAAATATAATCTCTGTTATATTGCCACAGGCGATATTTTGCGTGCCGAGATTGCAAAAAAAAGCCAATTAGGGATAGAGGCTCAAAAGATTATTTCCAGCGGACAATTAGTCCCCGATGAGGTGATTATTCAAATCCTTGAAGAGAAATTAAAATCGGAGGATTCCTATGAAGGTTTCCTTTTCGATGGTTTTCCAAGAACTTATATTCAGGCATATATTTTAGATGGACTATTATCGAAAATGCATACTTCACTAACCAGCTTGATTAGCCTTGATGTAGATAATGAAGAAGTCACCCAACGTTTGCTCGAAAGAGGAAAAACTTCTGGACGTTCCGATGATACTGAAGAAGTCATCAAACAGCGGTTGGCAGAATACAAACAAAAAACCTTACCTGTATTGAATTTTTATGAGGAACAAGGTACTCATGCGCCAGTAAACGGCATGGGAAGTATAGAGGAGGTTTTCTCAAGAATTGAGTCTAAAATAGAATTAGCACTTTCTAAATCACAGATGAATATCGTTTTGTTTGGATATCCTGGAGCTGGACGAGCCACGCAAGCTCGCAAACTGGCTTCAGAATTTGGTTTGGTATATATTGCCACTGGCGATATGCTCACCGCAGAGCTCAAAACGAAAAGTGACATTCAGAAAGAGATTGAGCCTCATATTAAAGAAGGAACCCTAGTCCCTGATGAAATTATAGTTCGTTTGATTGAGCAAAAGATTAAGGATAGTCCAATCGCCAAAGGATTTATCTTTAAAGGATTTCCGCGTACTTTAGTACAAGCATATATCCTCGATGGCCTCCTTCGAAAAATGGGTAGTAAAGTAAGTAGTGTGATTGATATTGAAGTCCCAACTCTAGAGCTGGTAAAAAGACTCGATGAAAGAGGAAAAACAGATCACCGTCAACCTTATGATGTAAGTACTCAGACCATCGTTAAGAGGTTGGAAATGCATGAGAAAAAAACACTCCCTGTGCTCAATTATTATAAGAAGTCAGTAAAAACCTATCATGTAAATGGTGAAGGTTCAGTGGATGAGGTTTGGGAAAGAGTATATCCTCCTGCTCATGAAACTTATCGTACTGTTAGGTAAGCGTTTCGGGTCAAGACATTGAGACATAAAAAAAGGCGAAATTTCCATTTCGCCTTTTTTGTTTAATAAAATTTTAGCCCCAGAATTAGTTTTATACTGGATATAGATAACGATTAATCAATGGCAATCTTAATAATTTGAGTTTCAGTTTCAGTGCTTAATTCCATAAAGAATACTCCCTTTTTAAAGCTAGAAACATCTATAGTTTGTAGGTTTGAACTATCCTCGTTTGTATAAACAATTTGTCCACTAATACTCCAAATTTTAATACTAGTCAAAGCATTTACACTTTGAATATTAATAACATCTGAAGCTGGATTTGGATAAAGTTTAAATGTACTTTCAGCTATTTCATTTACACCAACACCACTTGAATGAATAAAATTTTCCATTACTGTAGTAAAGCCTTCTCCAGCCTCGTTAGTCACTGTTAATGATACATCAAAATCTCCACCTTCGAAGATAAATGTTGGATTTTGCTCGTTTGAGTCTTCAGTACCATCCATATCAAAGTCCCAAGACCACGTAGCTACAGTACCAACAGTTTCATCAGTAAAGTTTACTTCTAATGGTGCTAAACCATTAACTACATCTGCTGAGAAAGCAGGAGATAAAATTTCACCACCTTCTAGTGCTACTTCAGCAGCATTAGCTATAACACCTGTTGTGGCATCAATTAGCATGACTACCAAATCAACTTGTGCAGGATCAAATTCATCATCAAGGGTATAGGTAAACACATGAGTATAAGGAGTTCCATAAACTACATCAGCAGGAATAATGTTAGGTATACCATCCCAGCCACCAACTAAAACTCTACCAACATGCTGATAAACCATGTCAGCAGCAGGTACAGGGTTTGAAAGTTCAGCCCAATTGGTTCCATCCCAGTCAATTAAATCACCATTGCCTCCACCAGAATAATAGTTAGCTTGATTCCATGATGATCCTGTTCCAGTAATACCACTTTCAACAATAACCATAGACACATTATATGAAGTACCAGTAAGATCCATTGCAAAGTTTGATGTTGCATCAACTGTAATTTCGCGACTACCTTCATCCCATGTTTTAGCAGTTACTTGGATTTTTGCCAAAGGAATCTCTTGTTTTGCAGCCAAATATGCAGGTTCAAGAGATGATAATCCTGGATCAAAGACATTTTCTCTATTCATAACACCACTAGGATAGCCACCAATAAATTGTCCAACTCCATTATCATATTCTGTAACAGTCATTGGGTCACCATTATGAACACCAATTCCAATCCAAGAACCATCGGTATAATCGTGGGCCATAGTGTTAAGTCCAACTAAACCACGAGGACACCAGCCACACCAAGTTCCAGTTCCTTCTTCATAAACCACATTTTTAGCGAATATTTCGTTTACACATAAAACTTGAGCACTTAATGTATTATTATTTGGATCATCATCAGCGCCTTCTCCATTGATATTTTCAACAGTAAGTTCAATAGTATGATCTCCAACTTCTATTTGAGCAAGTTCAGGATGAGTAAATTCAAATGTAGTATTGAAGCTAATATCGAGATCCTCAAAGGTATAAACAGAGCTACTTACTCCATCAAGTGAATATACCACATCAAACGAAGTAATAGGTGTATCTCTTTCACTTCTAACAATACCAGTGATTTCAAGATCTCCAGCAGCAACTTTTGGTGCAATGATAAAATCGATAAGGTTGACATCTAGACCAACTGAGGAACAAACATTGGTGAAAACAAAAAACTCTCCAGGGGCTGGAGAACCTAATAATTCACATACATAAACATCTATACCAATTCCATTAGTCACTGTAAAGGAGCACTCTTCAGGATAAGAACCAGCAGTCCATACTAAACTAATATCTGCCATATCTGGAGCAGAAATAGTTGCACTTCCAGAAAAACCGTTGGCAATTGTGGCGGTTCCGAGTAAAGTAGAGCCGTCATATACTTTTACTGAGGCACCATTCCAGCCATCTCCATAGCTATCCTGCATGTCTATTACAAGATCACATTGTGCATTGACCATAGTTGTAAGTCCAAAAAACATCAGACATGATAAACTGAATAATAGTAGATTTCTTTTTTTCATAATAATACTTTTTGTGATTAGATTAGATAACAAAGATAAAAATATTCTAAACCAATACTATCTTTTTAAAATATTTATTTAAGTTTGTGGGAAATCCTAAATAAATTAACACTTGCAGCCATACAAGAGAATATCTTAGATTGATAACAGAAACTAAATATCGAAATAACTATTTGTCAAAGTATTATGAGTTCTTGTAGGGGGATACTTATAACTTACTATTAGAGAAAAATATACAGGGCGGACGCACACTTTTTTAACAAAATAAATCATATATAATACTATAGAACAAATCACTATATTGCTTTGATATTCAATACGATATAAGGAATGAAAACAACAAACAATCTAATAAGTATTTTTGGTACTATAGACGATCCTAGGAGCCATATAAGCCAACTTCACAATATATCCGATATCTTTCTTGTGGGAATAATTTCGGTCATTTGTGGCGCAGTAACATGGAAACAAATGAGAGAGTTTGCTCAATCAAAAGAAGTATTTTTAAGAACATTTCTTCAGTTACCAAACGGGATACCTTCTGAAGA